>DATLQY010000332.1:0-7508 GCA_035534975.1 Pirellulales bacterium | reverse complement strand
GGTTCCGCCGGTACCAAGAAGCTGCAGGCTCTTGTACCAAACGCCCGAACTGGATCTTATACCCTGCCCAAAGTCGAACGAGATCCGGTCCGCCATCGCAGAACCCACAAAAATGAAACTCCCTCACTTGGAGTCATTCACGAAGAGGGAATTGGAAAGCGTGCGTTCAAGACTTCCCGTTGGCACGGTGCGGAAAATGGAACCAAGGGGAATCGGGGTTGTCGATGTCGTAGCCCCAGGAGAGCTTTCCCGTTCGAAAAAGGTCGTGCCAGCAAGTCAAGAGAATCTGTTCTTGTTCAACGATTGGGCCACCGATTTGGACCCCAAGCCGCTCGGCAATCTCGCGCAGGACAACGCCTTCTTGGGCAAATCCGGGTCCCTTCTCGTAGTATTCTCTAGCGATCTCCAGGATTTTCTCTTCGAGCTGATCATGGTCTAGTTGAAATGGACTCATGTCTCCAACCTCGGCTGAATGCAATTGGCATCTCCTTCGGAAAACCGGCGCATCGTCGGGCATCGCCCGACATTTGCTGCCATTGGCATTATACCACCGAAGCCGCGCGTTGGCAGGCACACTCTCTGATAGGCCGCCAACTACGCGAGGATCGCCTCGACGACCTTGCCATGCACGTCGGTGAGGCGGAAGTCGCGGCCGCTGTAGCGGTAGGTGAGGCGTTCGTGGTCCAGCCCCAGCAGGCGCAAGATCGTGGCGTGCAGGTCGTGAACGTGGACCTTGTTCTCGACCGCCGCGAAGCCGATCGCGTCGGTCGCGCCGTACACCAGCCCGCCTTTCACTCCGCCTCCGGCCAACCACATCGTGTAACCCAGGTTGTTGTGGTCGCGCCCTTTGGCGCCCTGCGACGAGGGCGTGCGGCCGAACTCGCCGCCCCAGAGCACCAGCGAATCGTCCAACAGGCCGCGGCCCTTGAGATCGTCGAGCAGGGCCGCGATCGCCCGATCGCTGTGGCGGGCATGGTTGGCGTGGTTGGTGATATCGCCGTGGTCGTCCCAGGGCTGGCCGTTGCCGTAGTAGACCTGCACCATCCGCACGCCCCGCTCGGCGAGGCGGCGGGCGATCAGGCAGGCGTCGGCGAATTCCCCCTCGCCATACGCCTTGCGTACCAACTGGCTTTCAAGCGCCAGGTCGAACGCCTCCTGCGCCTCGAACTGCATCCGATAGGCCATCTCCAGGGCTTCGATCCGCCCCTCGAGCCGCGCATCGTGGGCGCGCTCGGCCAGATGCGCCTGGTTCATCCGCGATAAGAGGTCGAGCTGCCGCCGCTGGTCGGACGGTGTCACCGAGGTGTTGCGCAGGTAGCGGATCGCCTGCCGCGCGTCGAGCTGCGCGTTGTTGATATGCACTCCCTGGTAGATGCCCGGCAAGAAGCTGTTGCTCCACAACTGCGGGCCGACGACCGGCTTGCCCGGGCAGAGCACGACGAAGCCAGGCAGGTTCTGGTTCTCCGAACCAAGGCCGTAGGTAAGCCAAGAACCCATGCTGGGGCGAGTAGGCTGGGTTTCGCCCGAATTCAACATCAGCAGCGACGGCTCGTGGTTTGGCAAGTTGGTGTGCATCGAACGGATCACGCACAGCTCGTCGACGCGGCGCGCGAGCTCGGGGAAGATCTCGCTGACCTCGGTGCCGCTCTGGCCGTACTTTTGGAACTTGAACGGAGACGGGAGCAGCTTCGATCGGCCGCGGCCGGGCGGAAAAAGCGATTCGGGCGGGTCCTGATCGGCGTACTTGGCCAGGGCGGGCTTGGGATCGAACGTATCGACCTGCGACGGCCCGCCGTTCATCACCAGAAAAATCACTCGCCGCGCCTTGGCCAGCGCGTGCGGCGGCTTGGGCTCCAGCGGGCTGGCGGCGCCGGCCGACGGTGGTGACACGAGCTCCTCGGCCAGGATACCGGCGAGGCCCAACAGGCCGAATCCTCCGCCCAGGCGAGAAAGCGCCTCACGGCGAGAAAACGCGACCGGCGGCTGGTTTCGTTGATGGTGGATCGTCATGTTCCTTCTTGGCCACAATCACCGCCGTCGGCAACGATTTCTGCGACTCCCGAATAATGAGTCCAGCCTACCGCTATGGAGGAGTAAATGCAATGGTCCGCCGCTCGACCGGCCTCCGGCCCGCCGGAGGCCGCAACCAGCCGCAAGAGGATCTCTTGCCGGCGCGTGAATTTCCGTTAACATGGACGCTTTGAGATCCAAGGACAGGTAGCTCAGTTGGTAGAGCAACGGACTGAAAATCCGTGTGTCGCCGGTTCGATCCCGGCCCTGTCCATTCCTCTCTTGGCAATGGCCGCGCCGCCTGGGGAAAATCACCCTTTTCCAGTCATTGAAGATTGATCGCAGCCAGTTCGACGTCCGCGGCGACCTGGACCCGAACCAACGGCCGGGAAGGATCGGCGTAAAGTCCGCGAAAACGGTCGGGTCCGACGTCCATTCCTGGCGCGGGCGGGGTCGGCCACGTCAGCGTCAGGGCGTACCGGCCGGGCGGAGCGCCGTCGCCCGTCTTGTAGGTTGTCGCCCGGAACGATCCGTTGGTTTCCACGGTGGCGTGCGGGCAAAGGCCGTACAGCCTTTGGTCGTCCATTCCGCAGAGCAGCACCCGAGCGCCCGCGGCGGGCCTTCCGCCGAAAAACACGCGACCACGTACCTGGAACGTCGGTGGCCGTTCGATCGCCGGCCGTCCGCAGCCGGCGAGCGTAACAATCGCCGTGGCGACGATCGCCCAAAGTTTGTGCCAGCTTCTCAAGATTTCAGACTCCCGATTCTCAGCGCCGAGAATTTGGCCTCACGCCTTGCCGGAGAGGTCAAAATGTCTCATTCGCGATCACTTCCTTGCCGGCGCGCGTCACCAGCCCCGCGAAGATGTCGCGATTGAGCCCCTCGCGCAGAAAATGGACCGAGCCGTCGACGAACAACGCGTTGGCCCCCACGGTGTGGAAGCTGTAGATTCCCCAGGAATTGTTGCAGTTGATCGTGCAAAAACCGCCGGGCGTCTGGCCGTCGTCGCTCCAGGTCTTGTAGATCACGCAGTTGTACGAAGCCCAGGTGCCCCACCAGTACGGGAAACGAAGCGCGGCATTCGACGATTGCACGGCGCCTTTGATCCAATGGTCGGGCCGACCGGCCAATTCGGATACCAGGAGCGTGGTCGACAAGCCGTCCCTGATTTGCGCCAGCGGCTGCGGCACGTTGTGCGTCATTGCGGCCGCCTGAACTTCGTCGGCCGCCGCCGCCTGGGCCGCCGGGGGCCACCAGTAGGCGTCGACGCTGTTGGGAGCGAAATAGTCCCCCTCGACGCCTACCGTGCCGGTGGGGTTACACAGGACATTGACCAGGTTGACCATTCGGCCGGCGTTTGGGTTCCACGGGCACGAGTAGACCGGCAGCGGAACCGCGACGGCCGGGGCGTTGCCCGGGTCGTAGAAATTGAGATTGAAATTGTAAACGCCGGCGACGGCGGTCTGCTCCAGGTAAGGCAAAATGGTCGCACCCCAACCCCGATACGGCGCGATCACCTGGCAGCGCGGCGGGAGGCCCTTAAAGTTGCTTTCGTAATCCAGAATGGCGATACCGATCTGCCTCAGGTTGTTCTGGCACTGCGTCCGGGCGGAGCTTGCCCGCGCCGCCTGGACCGCGGGCAGCAACATGGCGCACAAAATCCCGATGATGGCGATGACCACCAGCAACTCCACCAGGGTGAATCCACCGCGTGACATCGTTTTTTGGGCTCCCTGATCGGAATGGGCGTTTCATATTCTCACGCGTTCGACCTCGAGCGGTCGCTCGGTACCGCACCGGGTCAAGGCGTCGATGAAGCGACGACTGGGACGTGTTTCGGGTATTCCCATCGACCGACGTGGTCGCGGACCCATTCATAATAGAACCGCACGCCCCGGTCGTTCGGGCCGGTCCCATAACCGCCCATTTCCGGGTGCGGCGCGGTGCCGCTGAAATTGGTGATCCCCTGAATATAGGCGGCGTGGAACAGCATCACGGCGTTGGGAGCGTCGAGGAATCGCTGGCAGTCGGCGAAAATGTAATCGAGGTTCGCGGCATTGAAAACGCCGTCGTTCTGGAACTGGTCCTGCCGCAACGTCTCGGGATTGACGACGAAACCCTCGGCGGGGATGGGCATCTCTTTCTGGATGAAACGCACCTCCATGCCGGGGTAGTAGGTGGCGGTTTCAGAATGGATGTCGGGGCAGATGCCCGCTTCGATGTCGGGCGCGACGGCCTTGAACCAGGCGGTCAATTGCGACTTTTTCTCCGCCCCGCCGGGCTCGCGCAGCAACTCTTTGTCGATGCGCTCGGGGTTGCCGAACTCATGCACGAGGTCGACGAAGACGTTTTTCAGTTTCTTCCGCACGAGGAACTTGCCCGTCTCTTCAATCGAACGCCGGATCGCCGCATCGTCGTAAAAATCCTGGTCCTTGCGGGGCGAAATGAGACCGACCATGGCGACCATTCCCCGGCGGTCGGCCTCGCGCACCAGCCGTTCGATGCGGGCGCCGACTTCGGGCTTGAGCCGGCCGTCACGCGTGAAGCCATTGAGCCCGGCGTCGGCGTTGGGCCAGCCGGCATTCGCTCCTTGGATGTAGAAGCCGATCGTGTTGATCCCGTGGGCCACCATATTGTCGAGATTGCGGACGTGGCGCTCGGTCGTCGCCTCGCTGAACAGCGCGTTTCCGCAGCGCAGGCCCCACAGATCGACCTCGTGGCGGCCGAGGAAGGCGCGATCGGCTTTGATTTCGAACTCGCGCGTCGCGGGTTGTGGGGCGGCCGGCTGTGGGCCTGCCTTCTGAGTGACGGCGAGCCCCACGGCCGAAATATCGTCGAAATACGACTGGGCGTCGGCCTTTGACCAGAGCCCGATGCGGCCAGCCTTGGGAAAGACCGTATCGGTGGCCTCCAGGTACTTCTTGCCGTCGAAAAAGCATTCGATCTTGTCGCCGCGCATCGTGATGCGGACCGTGTGCCAGCCGTCGGTGTGTTTGATGTTGGCATTCTTCAGCATCGTCCGCTTCCCCTTGACGACGGTATAGACGCGGAAGTTGTCTTCCAGCGGGTTGTAGCGGCAGATGTAGTAGTTGTCCTTGTCGATCGCCCTCCAGACGAGGCCGCCCCCTCGGTCGTCGTTGCCCGCCACCGCCTTGAGCTTGACGCTCAAGTCGAGGTCCTTGGCGGCCATGCCCTCGACGAGCACGACGTTGAACGTCGCGTCGGGGTTCTTGGCCTTCTGGAACAGGACCTTGTTGCCGTCGTCATCGGCCACTTTCCACTCGCCGACCTCCTCGTGAAAACCATCGGCCGGCTCGCCCGGGGTCTGGTCCTCGAACGTCCAAACGGTCTTCGGCTCTTTGGCGGCCGTGGCGACGGCAACCCCGCGCGAGAGAAGCACGGTCGTCAACAATAGAATTGATTTCATCGGTGCCTCGTCAGAAGATCGCGCTCAATTCGCTCTCGGCGGTTGGTCCCCGTCAATCGGCCGACGCGAACGCTTCGCGTAGGTAAGCCGCGGCTGTGTCCCACTCGCCAACCGCGGCGGCGAAATCGACCGGCATGGCCTTGACGGTTGCCGGGGTCCGCACGCGCGGCACTTCCTTCACCGCCGGATTGAGCGGAATCTGGGCACTGGGGCCGCGCGCCAGCCGCTCTTCGACCTCCGGTGAGAGCAAATGATCGACCAGTTTCCGGGCATCGTCGGGGTGCGGGCACCCCTTGATGATCGCCAGCGTGTTGGGAATGAACAGCGTTCCCAGCCCGTCGTCGCCCTGGTCGGGATAGACGATCTCGACCGGGCTTCCATTTTCGATCTCGACGATCGCGTCGTCCGTGTCGGTCAGCCCGAACGACAACTGGCCGCCGCCCACGGCGACGGCGACTTGCTTGTTGCCCGACATGACCTGGACGTCGTTTTCCTTGAGCGACTCGAAGAACGACCTGGCTTGTTCTTCGCCCCAATGCGCGAATAGGCAGGCGGCGTGCGTGGCGGTGGTGCCGAACAACGGCTTGGCGATACCGGCCTTGCCGCGCCATTTCGCCTCGCCCAGATCGCGGATCGACGTGGGCCGCTCGTCCTGGCCGACGAGCTTCGTGTTCACCAGCAAGATCCTCGCGCGGGCGGCGAAGCCGTGCCACGTGCCATTGGGCGAACGGAAGATTGCCGGGTATTCCTCCGCGGCGGGCGACCGATAGACGTCGAGCAGGCCCTTCTCTTCCAAGCGCAGCGTGTTGAGAATTTCGTTGTTCCAGAACACGTCGCAACGCGGGCGTCCGGCCTCATTCATGATGGCGGTGGTCAGGCCGATCGTCTTGGTCGATTCGGCGTCGAACTTGGGCCGAACCTCGATTCCCGCCTCCCGCGCATAGTCGTCGAGGATGGGTTGGGAAAACGGCTGATCCAGGGCGACGTAGACGACCACCTGCCCGCGCTCGGGCGAGTCCGACCAGCAGCCGAGTGAATTCAACGATAGGATTGCGAGCAGAATCGCCGAAGCAATCGCGCGCAATCTGTGAATCCGCCGTGCGGACGACATCGTGGTGGTTCCGTAATTCTCAGAATCAGGTCTCAAACATTGAAACGGTCTGCCTGGACGATGTCAACGGCTCGGCGACCAGTTTGGTTTGGCACGTACGAAACGACTTCCTGCACCGCCACCGGCATGACTTCGGTCTGGTCGTGATTGAGCATGAACAGCTTGAACGTGCCGCCCGGCTCGAACAGGACCTCGGCATGGTAATGGTCGGCCCCCATCGCGACGATGATGCCGCCGTGGCTCCCCGGATCGTGGCGGTGCGTGTCCGACTTCGAATCGCAACCGAGGGCGGCGGTCAAAAGCCAGCAACCGATCGACGTGCGAACCGCGCCGACGCGCATGGAATGGAATTCCTCAACGAAAACCGGCGATCCTGTCCCCAAATCAAAAAATCGCCCGAATTAGAAATCTCCCACCGCTTGGCCGTCGGCTCGGCGCGCCAACCTCTGGAACGTGCCCAGACCATTCGGCGCGCCCGGCAGGCTGAACTGGATTTCATTGCTGATGAAACGAACCGAGCCGTCAGCCATCACGAACATGGCGCCGCCCGGATGGTTGCTGCTGATACCGGCTGCCCCCTGCGGATCGCAGCTACTCGGGTAACTGTTCGGCGCCGCGTTCAGCGGATAGAATAACCTCGCCTGGATGCCTGTCAATCGGTTTGCCCGGGTTTGCATGCGTACGTAGGAAGCTATTGTTTCGAGCGTGGCTGCTTCGACGGGGAAGTGAACCGAGTCGGGTCGATCCGCGACAGGGCAACCCCGGCGGCTTCACGCACCCGCGCGTCGGGATCCTTCAGCGCGTCCTGCAATGCGGGGATGGCTTCTTTCGCGCTGTCACCGAAGTAGCCCAGCCCGATGGCCGCGCTCCAGCGAATGTCGGTGTCGTTTTTCTTGTCTTTGAGGGCCTCGATCATTGCCGGTACTACCTGGGCGGCGTCCTGCTTGTGCCCGGGCAACA
>DATLQY010000331.1:0-3003 GCA_035534975.1 Pirellulales bacterium | reverse complement strand
TGGACACTTGCCGTCCTGCTCGGCATCGAAAGAATCATCGCAAGCGCCGAATCATGCTGCCGCCGGGCGGCCGGCGAAATCCGCCCGAAATTCACAACGCGACTCGCGGAACGTAGGAATCAACGCAACGATCGCGGTGGGTTTCTTTGGCACAGGGACCGAAGGGCTGGACCAAAGGCTGCACTTCGCGGGCCGCGGTGATACGGTCCGTTCCAGGGACGATGCGGAAATCGACCGCAATCGTGCATTCATGCTATGTGGGAAACAAGAGGCTCCCTTCGATCAGGGCCTCTACCGTCCAGGCCATCAGCCACACCAGATTTTCAAGGGGTTTTTTCGAAGTCGTTCCGGCGACCTTGATGTACCCATCCGGAGGAAACGTTTCGCGGCTCGTGTGGTCCATGAGCCAACGCCAGGCCTTTTCGAGGCGAGCATCGAAGGCCTCGGTCGCCTCGGGGGACAGCAGATTCTCGCGTTTCAAGAGCGCGTGGAGCAGCACGGCGGCAGCCCCCATGCCGACCCATTTGTCGTCCCGGCCAAACATCCCGTGCGCGCCGTCGTCAAACTGGCACGTCTCATAGCACCACCCGAGGGCCTTGACGCACTTTTCGGCGATTTGGTCGCGCATTGCTTCGTCTTTCAGATGGGGTCGCAGGCGCAGCAGGAAGTCGGCGACGATCCATGACGAGAACCCCCAGCCCACGCGGCTGAAGTCCTGTACCGAGAAATGCTCGGCCCCGGTTCCCGGCCAGGGGCCCACCAGCCATGTCCCTAGCGGCGACGACCAGACGCCGCGTCCGGAACCATCGGCGTGCTCGGTCAGAAAATACTGCGCAAGCCCGATTGCGTCGGTCAACGCCGGTTCGTGATTCGACACGCTGTAGAATCCGACCAGGCCATTGCCGACCTCGCCCAGATCGCATGAAAACTGGGCGTCGGGTTGGTCCCCCAACGGATAGCCCACGCCGAAGTACCCGTCCTCCCGACGGTGCTTCTGGAGCCAGCGGAACACGGCATGGGCCTTGAGCTCAAAGGCGTCTTCGTCGGGATTATGGCGGCAGAACTGTTCGTAGCAGGGAGAAAGCGCTTTCCCAAACATCCACGCCGACGAGAGCAGGTTTCTCTCGTGCCCGTCGAGCGTCGCCTTATTGACGTACGGCACGCGCGGGTCGTGGATGCAATTCATGTAGAAAATCGCGTACCGATCCGCGGCCAGCTTGTACTCGCGGCTGTCGGTTTCATGGTACAGGCGGTACAGCGCGCGTACCATGGGCGCAAACGCATGCAGGTGATAGGCGTTAAACCGTCCAGGTGTTCGATACGCGCACTTGACGGGATCCAGCCCGCCGGCATCGCTCTGCCAGCGAAGGAATTGACTTCCGAGGTCGATCGCGCGACGGGTCGCCGGATGGATTTCCTTCGGTCGGAGTGTGCCATCGGTGCCAGGCTCGGCCGCATCAACGGTACCGTGAGCCGCGGCGATCAACGTTGCACCTCCCAGGGTTGCGCCCAGAAAACCTCGCCGAGCGAGGAGATGTGTGTGTCGCAGAACAACCATGAGTTCGATTCCAGTGGCAAAGGGTTGTCAGAGGACAGGTCGATGTCACGCAGGATATGGATCCGCGACCGCGCTAGCTTGCGCCCATCTTGGCGACGGCCCCGCCACTCGTTCACAGCAACTCCATGATCGGTCGCCCTCGTTCGAGCAGCGAGGCGATGTTGCGTGGCAAGCCGGCTTGGAGCCGCAGGGTCGGCACGTCGAATAACACGTGCATCACCGTGGCGAAAAGGTCGTCGAGCGTGACGGGATCGCTTTGGGGCTCTTCCGCTTTCGCCGTCGAGCGGCCGATCACTTGACCCATTCGTAGTCCGCCACCTGCGAAGGCTAATGTGCTCAGAGTCGGCCAGTGGTCTCGTCCGCCGTTGTCTTTGACGCGCGGCGTGCGGCCGAATTCACCGGTGATGATCAGCAGGATTTTGTCGCTCAGACCTTGTTCGTGAACGTCTTCCAGAAATGCGGCTACGGCGTGATCGACCGGACGGCCGAGTTTTTCCATTCCGACGGGCATGTTGAGCTGCGTGTCGCCACCGTGCATGTCCCAGCCGGCGTTGTGGATCGTGACGAAGCCGCAGCCGGCTTCGCAAAGCCGGCGCGCCAGCAACATCTGTTTACCCAACGTGGAAGGACGATCCTTGGAGATCCCTGCAAGGCAGCGGCCCGTGTCGTATCGCTCGATCAGGCGCGGATCTTCTTGCGACAGATCAAAAGCCGCTCGCGATTTTCCCAGCACCAATTCAAGCGCCTGCTGTTCGAACTCGTCCATTCCGCGGATCACGCCCCGCGCATCGACCTGGCGGTTCAGCCGGTCGAGCGCTCGTTGCAAAGCCAACCGATCATCCAACCGCGTTCGCGAGATGCGCAGTTGCATGTCGTGACCAAGCTGGCTATTTCCGCCGACTGAAAACGGCCCATACGCACCGCCCAATTCTCCAGGCCCGGCGGCTTCCAGCAATCGCAGCCGTTCCTTGTCGAATTGTCGATCAATCTCCTCGGAGCTAAGAAAAACATGCGTTGGCATCCCCGTATCGCGACGGCTCGTCCCGCGCAGCCTCGCCGCCACGGCGCCCATGCCTGCCTGATCGATGGGGTTGCCGCCGCGCATCACTTGCTCGACGGCCTTCGTGTGATCGCTCGATCCATGTGTGAACGAACGAACCGGGGCCATCTTTTCAGCATGCCGCGCGAGCTTCACGAACGTCCCGCCGAATGAAACTCCCGGGATGCTGCTGGCGACCTCACCAGTGACGCTGCGGTACTCGCTGGGCGCCGCCATCTTCGGATCGAAAGTCTCGATCTGGCTTGGCCCACCGGTCAGAAAAAGCATCACGACGGACATCTCTTTCGCGGTTTGCCCCGCCGCCGCCGCACGAGCCCGCGCCGAGAGAATCCCAGCAAGACTCAATCCGCCCAGTGCCAGCGTGCCAACCTGAAGAAATTCACGC
>DATLQY010000330.1:0-9272 GCA_035534975.1 Pirellulales bacterium | reverse complement strand
GTGATGGCCAAAAGCGTGCGTGTGGAACCAGACATCTGCTCGCCGCGACCTCCTTTGGACCTGAGCGCTTTGACGATTTCGGGGATAAGATGCACCTGGTAGGGAAAGAAGGGGTAATAGGTCGCGAACTTCTCCCTGGTGCAGGCCGGCAACGTGCGGCTGGTGACGTTCGCCAACTCGCCAAGCCCGCGCAGCAGCCCGCTGCCGCGCGATTCGTACAGTTCTTTGATCTTCTTCCGGCCTGCTATCTTCTTCTTGAACAGGCGATCCTCCAGAACCAGCTCGATGTTCTCGGTGGTCAGCGCCGGTTTGAAGCGGAAGCGGCCCTCGATCTTCTTCATGTCCCCTTCGAGCGCCCTGGCTTCCTTGTAGATCGAACCCATGTCGCCGTGCGTGGTGACGATGAGCCAGAGCTTGCCTTGGCCCTTGATGGCGGCCTCTTCGACCAGCGCCTGGAGCTGCGAGAGCCGGCTGGAATCGTCTTCGATCCATTGGCCCGACTCGTCGAGGACGAGCAGCAGCCGTTGCTGTTTTTTGGTCTTTGCCTCGCGCCGGTTCAGATCGGCGAGGATCGTGTCGACCATGAAGGCGACGTTGTGCAATTCACCCCGTTCGGCCTCCTTCAACGATTGGTCGACGTCCTGGGGGGTGGGGAAAACGTCGGAGGCGACTTCGCAGGCGGCGGCGTAGAGGTGCGTCCGGAAAAACGAAAGGTTCTGCTGGATTTCGGCCCATGGCTTCTTTGCGCGAGCCTCGACGGCCGCGTGGAGCGCGGCAAGCTTGCCGCGCTTGTCCAACTCGGCTTCGATGACCCGAGCGTAGATCAGATTGGAGCTGTAACCGCACGAAAGGTAGTATTGCGACAACAGCAGTGCCGCGAGCGGCCGGCTGCGACTGTCGGCCAACGTGTTCAGATTAAAGGCCAGCACGCTGGTTTCGCAATGGCCGACGCGAGACAGACTGCGGACGATCGACGCCCGCCGCGGCGCGTCGTGCGGTACTCGCGACTCGAACCGCTTGCTGGCGGGTACACCTTCAAGGATGGGATTGCCCGCGACAAGCGATAGAATCTTGGCGAGAAGCGATTTGCCCGACCCGAAGTAGCCGGAAATCCAAATGCCGATTTCGGTCGTCTTGTTCAGAAACGTGTCGGTGTAGTGTTCGAGCATGTCGTCGAGGTACGACTCGATCATCGGGGTCACGACGTAGCTGCCGATCTCGCCGGCCAGCTTGTGCTCGTCGCTCCGTTCGCCGACCTTGATCACCGGTTCGATCTTTTCCTCGACCCGAGTTTCGAACAAGTCCGCGATCTTCATGGGTGCTGGTCCTACTTAAATGGTTCACAGCAGATCGCCGCGATACATGAACTCGTCGCGCTTCGCGACGAACGAATAGGTGCGTGACTCCACGACCTGGCCTGGAATCAGCACGACGACGGGTCCATTCAGAACGGATTGGGCGCTGTCCCACAATCGCTGCATCACGTCGCGCGGGCCTGCCGCCGGATAGAGGGCCGCCAGGCGCTCAAGGCTCACCACCGGCTTGCCCTTTCCGGGCTCGGCCAAACGCGATTCGACCGCTCCGGCGACGGCCTTGACCCAAAGTCCGCCAAGTTCGGCCTGCGGGTCCGAGCCCGGCATGGGGTCACCCATCGAACTGACGATGTTGGCCGCTCCGATTTCCGACGTGATGCGATGCGTGACGTCCAGCACATCGAGCGACCGAATGTCGATCTCCGGGTGTAGCGTCGCGCATTGGGTTCGCCACTCTTTCAAGAAGGCGGTCTCCGCCTCGGACGGGTATACGATGGCCAGGAAAGGCGCGCCGGTTTTGCGACCGATGAACTCGTAGCGCGTTCGGATGCGTTCGATGGCCTCGCTGATCTTCCGGCGCCAGTCGTACATGCTCACGGCCGCTGCTCCCATTCGAGCGGGGTTTCGAGGACGACCGTTGCCCCGGCTTTCTCAAAACGGATTCGGCCTTCCTGGGCCAGCTTCGCGAGGGTAGCGGCAACTTCCTGTTCGGTGAGCAGGAACAATCGCCAGGTGACATCCTCGATCGCCTGACGCCCACGGCAGCCTTCGACGGCGAGCACTCGCAGCAGCGCTGCCGCGGTGGAGAGCGGCAGAACGGGTTGTGCCAAGGTCTTTTTCTGTTGGCCCTCCAGAATGTCAAAGTCACGAAGTGCCGTGAGGATGCTGCCGGCCAGCTTGGTGCGCGTGCTCTCGGTCCATCGCTCGATTTGCGGCTGACGGGGCGCCGCCTCGTTCAACAAATCGAGAACATCGTTGCGTGAAATCACGAGACGCGACTGGTGCCCCTTGGCCCAGAGCACATGCGTCACGAAATCGAAAGTCAGGTGGTCTCGCAGCGCGTAGAGCAGATAGAGCAAGGAAACGAACTCGCGGCTGTGCGGCCCGGACGAAGACGTGCCGGCCAAGAGCGACGTAAGCCAAGGGGTCGCTGGAACCAGGTAGCGCCCGTGGATTGACGTCCAGATTCGTTCGCGGTTTTCGCGCGACCGTTGACTCAACAGCGTGCCGCGCAATACCTGCTCTCGCACCTGCTCGACCGATTCGCCGCGTCCCAGCGCCGTGAAGACGCGGTAAGCTTCCTCGATCAAGGCGCCTTTCGAAGTGTTTCGGGCGCTATAGGGACCGGTATCGCGCACGATGGCCGCCGACGCGGAGTCTGCCCCTTCGCGCTCCTTAGTTACCGGCATCGCCGTCTTACTGTTTTGTCCGGTGAGCGCGTTCACGTTGCCCTCGCCTGCGTTTCCCGTACCGACGAGCGAATACCTCCTGAGGGCCACGACGATCTGCTTGTGAGCTGGGCGAGGTCGTCGAGCCAGCCGTCGATCCAGGCGCCTTGGTTGGCGTTGCGGTCGATGTGCGACAAGGCCTCCAGCGTGCGGTCGGCACAGGCGGCGGCGGTCTCGGCGTCGCCGCGCCAGGCGGCCAGCGAGGCATTGACCTGCCCGGCCAGTTCGGCGTCGTCCGACGGCGCCGCGCCGCACAGCGCGCGGCAGACCTGTCGGTAAAACTCGACGGCAAACGCGACGATCTGCCTGGCCCGCGCGCGGCGGGGCGGCGCTTCCTTGCCGGCCGCGTCGATGAAGGCCCCCGTCAGCTTGCCCAGTTGCACGCTTTCCAATCGCGGTTGTGACAGTCTTTCGAGCAATTGCCGGCGAAAGTCCCAAAGCGCGGGATCGGCCAACTCTTTGGCGCGTGACAAGCTCCCCTGACTGTAGCGTGCCAACCGCCGGGCTTCATCCGGCGCGGCGGCCTCGCCCTGCGCGACCAGGAGCGCGGCCAGAACCTCTTCATCCAACGGGCGAAAGCGGATGATCTGCGAGCGCGAACGGATCGTGGGCAACTGACGGTCGATGCTCGTTCCGATCAAGATCAGCACCGAATGGGGCGGTGGTTCTTCGAGTGTCTTCAGGAGCGCATTGGCGCTTACCGCTTGGTACATGTCGAGTACGTCGGCGTCGTCAATGATTGCGATTCGACGGCCCCCCATGAAGGGTTTGAGCGCAATGTCGTGGCACAGCCCCTCCGTCATGCGATGGTCATCGTCACCTATTAAGAGCTCCACGGGGATTACGTTCTTGTCGGTCGGCTTCGCCACGCGCAGCAAGTCCGGATGCGTGCCCGCTGCCGCCAGCGCGCAGCTCGCGCAATGACCACAGGGCTCAAGCCGCTCGGGCAGTCGTTCGGTCACTGATGGGCATAGCAGCGACTGGGCCAACTTCAAAGCGAACGTGTGCTTGCCGATGCCCGGCGGCCCGACGAACAGGAACGTGGTCGCCAAACGGCCCCGCACGAGACTGCGGCGGAACCGCTCGACCACGTCGTCATGCCCCTGAATTCCTTGCCAGCTCATGTCGTGCAGTTTAGCGGCGAAAGGGGGGCGGGAAAAGCCGCCGGAGAAGCGAATACCGATCGCGCGCTTGCAACGGTGGTTCCGGCCGCATAAGCTTCCAGGCGTCGAGCGGTGTTGCAGACCGCGTGGAGCGAATTTATGACCGCGTTGCACGATGGGTCGGATTCGCCGGCGGGGGGAAAAAGGTCAAATCCCTCTGGCAGTTTGGCGATCTGTTTCACGCGACGAGTCGCTACCCGAGAAAACCCAACGTGCCCAGACATGATCGCCTGGCGGGAATTCTGAAAAGTGGGTTGGTGGCGCCTGCACGGTGCCAAGACGGCTCGGTTCGTTCGGATCTTAATATCGTGCTGAATGGTTACGGTGTGCCTTACGACAGTCTGGTATTTCTTCATCGGTTCGGTCCCAAGTCCTACATCTACACGTTTTGCGAGCCGGATCGGTTTGCCGTCTTCGTCGATCCGACAAAGCCCGTGCTTACCCCCGAAGACATGGGGCCCGAATGGCCCGAGTTGTGCCAGGACGAAGTGTACGTGCGCGATCATGTTCCGCTCTCGCGCTTGATCGGGATCGCCGTACATCCCGCGGACGCCGATTCCGTGACGGGCCAATTCCTCGCTGAATTTCGACGGCTTCAAATTCCACTGTACGATTATGATGGAAGCGTACTTTGGCCACCACCGTAAGGCGGAATAGCGGGTGAAACGGTAAGCTGGGACAAGCTCGTCTTGGGAGGGGCACCCGCGCAGTGGGTCTCCCGGCACACCAACTTAGCTCGTGGCAATGGTGGGCCGGCGCCCGCTCCGCGTTCTTGTCCCACCCTACAGCGCTCTCGCGGCACACCGTTGAACGTCTCACCCCTCGCAGCGCGGAGTATGTTTCTCCAAGATCCGCTCGGCCGCGGCTTGAATCTCGGCCGCGACGGCGTCGATCGAGCGCGAGGCGTCGATGACGACAATCCGGTCGGGACACCGCGCCGCCTCGGCCAGGTAGCCGGCGCGCAACACCGCGCGAAAGGCACCGCCCTGCTGCTCCATGCGGTCGAGCGGCCGGTTCATACGCGCCGCGGCCTCGGCGTCCGGAAGATCAAGGACGAACGTCAAGTCGGGTTGAAGTCCAGCGGTTGCGACCTCGCCAACTTGCCGGACATCGTCGACGTCGAGCCCGCCGGCGTGTCCCTGGTAGACCACGTTCGCCAACAAGAAACGATCGGAGACGATGGTCTTTCCCTGGGCCAACGCCGGAGCGATCAGTTCGTCGACGAGCTGCGCGCGGGCGGCCATGTACAGCAGCATCTCTGTGCGGCGGGCAATCGGCGTCAAGCGGGAATCGAGCAGAATTCGGCGCACGGCTTCGCCCAGCGCGGTGCTGCCTGGGTCGCGGCAGGCGACCACGTCGAGGCCGCGCAAGCGCAGCCATTCGCAGAAGAGACCAATCTGGGTCGTCTTGCCACCGCCGTCGATGCCGTCGAAGGAAAAGAACATGGTTAGTCATTGGTCAGTGGTCATTGGTCATTGGTCAGTGGTCAGTAGTCACTTTCAGCGAAGGCAGTTTTAGTTGAACTTTTCCAACAAATGACAAATGACGAATGACAAATGACTACTACTGGCCCATCCTACAGCCTAACTTACGCCCTGCCAGGTACACCTGCTCAACTTCCAGATCCTTGCTCAACACCAGCACGTCGGCCCGCTTGCCGACTTCGAGACTGCCAATGTCGCGTTCGTGGCCGGCGATCGTCGCCGGTGTCAGCGACGCCATTCGCACGATTTCCCATAACGGCCGGCCTGTCAAGGAGGCAAACGTGCGGACCATGTGGTCCATACCGCGGGTGCTCGACGCCAGGGCCATGCCATCGGGCATTTTGCCCACGCCGTCGTGGCTGATGAATGGCTCGCCCCCGTCGAGCGGACCGAAAAGGTAGGGGCCCTCCGGCATATCGAGCGCCCGGTTGCAGTCGGTAACCAGAGCGAGGCGGTCGGGACCTTTGATCTTCAAGGCCAGCAACAACAAATCGGCGGTCAGGTGCTTGCCGTCGGCGATTACCTCGGTCGAAAGCTCGTCGAAATAGAGCGTAGCCTCGAGTACGCCCCCTTGCATCGGGTAAGGCTGCCGCTGGCGGAGTTTCGACTTGTCGGACATCGCGCAGTAGAGGTGATCGACGTGCCGGATGCCCCATCGCACCGCGTCGGCCACTTGGGCGAACGTGGCGTGCGTGTGGCCGGCGCCCATGCGGATACCTCGCGCCAAGCAGTCGCGTGTGAACTGTTCGGCGCCCGGCAACTCGGGGGCCACCGACGCCGTGACGATCGCGCCGGCCAACTCCAGGTATTGGGCGTATTCCCGTCGCTCGGGCGCGCGGATCGGACCGTCGGGATGGCACCCGCGGGCTTCGTGGTGGAAATAGGGACCATAGAGGTGGGCGCCGAGGACACGGCTGCCGCCGGTGTCGCGGTCTTTGAATCGACGGCACGTATCGAGCATCGCCAGAATCTGATCGTGCCGCGCTGCGGTGGTGGTGGGCGCGATGCTCGTCGTGCCGTGCCGCGCATGAGCGGAAAGCGCTGTGGCGAACGCCTCCTCGGTGCCATCCATGAAGTCGGCGCCGTGGCCCCCATGCACGTGCAAGTCGACGAAGCCTGGAGAGAGGTAGCCGTCGCCCGCGTCGACGAGTGGCGTGCCGTCCAGCCGGCCGGGCAGTACCTGGGCGGCGGCGCCGACCGCGGCGATCCGCCCGTTTCGGACACCAACGGCCCCGTCGGCGACGAAGCGATTCGGCAACAGCAACACACCGTGGAAAAAGAGACTGGCATCGGACATGCACTGATGGTAACGGCCGGCGAGCGAAGTGCAAAGCAGTCCGTCGGATTAGAGACACTACTCGTTCCCACGCTCCGCGTGGGAACGGCTCCCCGGACGCTCCGCGTCCTCGTGCATGGTGCATGGTGGCGCTCGCTCGCTACGGGGCCGCGGAGCGGCCGAAGATTTGTTCCCACGCAGAGCGTGGGAACAAGGAACCCTCGAAGAGATCGCCATCGGACATGCGTTGATGGTAGTCTACCTGGCTTTCGGCTTCCATCCGCCTTCGGCGGGGTCGTCGCGACGGTCGGCGGCATGGCTCACTCGCAATACGTTCCCCATGGCCGATGGCGTGCTTTCCGCCGCGTCGCCCCCGGACTGGTCGTCAAAGGAAGCTTGCTCGTCGGAACCCGCCGAGTTGAAGCTGGGCCCGCGCAGGGTCTGCGGCTGCGCCGTGCCGTCGTCATCGGTGTCATCCATCGTCGGCGTTTCGCCACGCGAGCGAGGCAGATCCTCGGGCGAAATCGCGTCGCGCGAATCCGGCACCGCGTTGTCGGGCGTCGGCACCAATTCCTTTTCCTGCTTGTCGTCGCCGGTGATTTGGCTGTTTTCGAATTCGTCGCCCGGCTGGTTCATCTGCTGCGGCATGGGACCACGGCTGAAGACCTTGGGTTTCGTGAAACCGTAGTTGATGAACAAGGCCGCGTCGCGCTCGCGAGCGCGTTTGCGGGCGTCGAAGTAGGCCTTCGCGGGCCACGGCCCTTCGGCCAGTTGGATGCCGTTGTACTCCAACAGCGAATTCTTGCGGAAGTGAACTTGCAGGATCGCCACGTTGTAATCGACCAAGGCGCGGTAGTAGGCGATCTCCGCGTCGGCCAGCCGGCGCTGGGCGTCGAGCAGCATGTCGAGGGTGGCCGTGCCCGCGTCGACGGCGGCCTCCACCGCGTTGACCTGCCGCGCGGCCGCCACGCGGCGGTTGAACGTGGTCACGCTCACCTGGTAGTTGCGGTCGAGGTCGCGGATGGAGTTGGTCATCAGGTGGGCCACTTCCAGCTCCTGGTCCTGGAGCAAGGCCCGCGAGGCCGCCAAGGTCAACTCGGCGTTTCGCACGCCCGCCATCGCCAGGCGGAACCCGATGGGCATCGTGAAGTTGAGGCCGAGCTGCCAATTCGGGAATTGGCCGCCGAAGAGGGTATTGACGGCGCCCGAGCCGTTGTTGATCGCCTTATTGCCGCCGGGGGGGTTGACCCAGCTCTGGCCGTTATAGTTCACCAGTTGGTCGCCGAAGCCGCCCCAAGTGTAGAGGGCCTGCAGATCGAGCCGCGGCAAGAGGTAATTGCGCGAGGCGATCAGGATCAGCTCGTTCTTCTTGACGACCCATTTTTGCTTGCGCAATTCGACGCTACGGCCAAGGGCTTCGGGCAGAATTTCGTTCCAGTCGAACTTGACCTCGGCCGTGGTGGGCTCGTCCTTGGGGCGGATCAGTCGGCCGTCGGTCGGGGCCAGTCCCATCATGTACCGCACCCGGCTTTCGGCCGTGTAGAGCAAGCCGAGCGAATTCTCGACCTGGGCGCGGAACAGGAAATACTGCTCGCGGGCCTGCGCCTCCTTTTCGGCCTCACCCCCCTTGGTGCCGCTCTCCCAAAGAGCGTAGACCTTGCGCCAGGTTTGCAGCGCGCTGTCGCGGCCGGCCTGGACGGCGTTCAGGTTGCGGTAGTTGTAGTAAAGGTCCCAGTAGGAACGTTCCAGGTCGCCGCAGAAGTTCCGCACGCCGGCCTCGAAGTCGGCCAAGGTGATATCGACGTTGATCCGCGCCAAGACCACGCCGTTGTACGTGCCGGGAAGGCTATTCGGGTTCTGGACCGGGCCGTTGGTTCCCTGACCGGCGAATATGCCGGCGTTGCTGTTGGGACCGGCGATGCGGTTGAAATCCAGCCCGGCCCCCTGCAACAACGGGTGCCGGATTTCAGCCTGGATGTCGGTCTGGTTGTAGCTGGGAAACTGGTTCGAGGGTTGGTTGTTCTGGGTGTAAAAGTTGTGTTGCCGCAGAAAGTAACGGCTGCCGTACGCCGATACCTTGCCGATTTCCGACTGTTGTTGGGCGTAGTCCTGGTGCAAGACCTGGGCGTTGAGACCGTTGAAGAACTGGGCCTGTGGGGCGTTCGTGTTCTGCCAGAACAATTGCGAATTGAGTTGCGCGTCGAATTGGCTCAAGGCCGCCTCAGTGCCGCTGCTCGAAGTTTCCTGGATCGCCGGGTTGTAGATCGTTTGCTGGGTTTGGCCTTGGCCGAGCGAGCCCGAGTTGCCAAGCCCAATGGTGTTGGATTGCAGCAACTGGCCGGTGGGCGCGATCGTCTGGTTCGAGGCCGGCAGACCGGGCGTGAAGAGCAGACCGCCCAAGTTGCGCAGAACCTTGGCGTTGGCCAAGGCGGTCCGCATGGCCTCTTCGAGCGTGAGGTCCCAATACTCGGTGACGTTCGGATTACTCAGCGTGAACGGCTCTTTGGCGTTCTCGGCGACAGCGAGACGGGCACTATCCACGTCGGGTGACTCAATCTGGGTGGCCATCCCCTTGTAGTGCGACATGT
>DATLQY010000329.1:0-8308 GCA_035534975.1 Pirellulales bacterium | reverse complement strand
GCGGCACTGACTCAGATCGTGCTCGACGTGGCAGACGCCTTCGCCGGAGGCAAGGTCGTCAGCGTGCTCGAAGGAGGGTACAACGTGGACGTCTTGGCCGACACGGTTGAACTGCACTTGCGGGAAATGTTGGGGAGGCGGACGGAAGGTGAGGAGGTGATGAGGTGAGGGGGTGAGGAGGCTCGTCAGTTAAGTCACACCGCCGGTCCAGCCGAGAGTAGACGTAGTGCGCGCCTGTTGCGACTGAGTGCGAGCGGCGCGATAATGGACGGGACCGGCAGGTGGGGAATTTCATGGACGGAAATGCCCTGCGCGACGGCATCTTCGCATTGAACACGCGCCGTTTCGGTTCGGTGGCGGAAGTGTTAGTGCAACGGCTCGAGAAGCTCGGCAAGGGCCGGAGTCTGTTTCACGACCTGTATGACGATGTTGCGAAGGGCCGAGTTGAAGTCAAGTTCTCGGTGGCCCGCAAACAATGCGAAACGAGAGTTTCGGAAGCTTCGGTCCTGCGATGCATTGCGGAAGCGCGCAACGAAGAAAGGATGATGGCGTTCGCGGATTGGAAGACCGTCGACTTTGACTGCAACATTCAGCAAATCAAGCGTCGCGAATTTGAAGTGCTCTACTACGGCGTCTTCTTCGCCGACTGCATCGTCATCTTCCGCATCCGGTCCGATGAAATTGGGCCGCACATCCAGTACTCGGACAAGCAGCACAAGGGCAATTTGGGCGAGGGGCAATTCCACATCAACCGCCGCACGATGCAAGTTCACCTCGAACAACACTTGTACCGAACACTGACCTACGACCAGTTGCTCGAACTTCTGACTGATTAGACTTCTGACCGACTTCTGACCGATTAGAACAACGTGGGTTGGGCAGCCAATTGCGGCAGGCTATCGTTGCTGGTCCCCAACCGTGCCCTGACGTTCTGGGTCTCCAACTCGTCTTCGAACGGATGGCCGTTCTGCCAGCCAAGCACGCCGCGCTCGCGGTACCGTTCCAGTCGCCGGATGGCAATTTCGCAGTAGACCGGGTCGTTGTCGGCCGTAAAGCAACGCCTTCCAAGCCGCTCACACGATAAGAGCGTGGACCCGGAGTGAGCGAAGAAGTCCGCAACCAACCCGCCTTCGAGAGAACTGGCCGCGACAATCCGGTCGATTGACTTGAGCGGCTTCTGGGCGTAGCAGCCGGAAACGTTTTCCTCCATCCTGTAAAACACCTGTTGCACGTCAACCCAAACATTGCCCGGCCGGATGTTGGGTGACTTGCTCCGTTCGAGATTTTCGGTCATTTGGCCGTTGACCTCTTTGTAGTAGCCCCGCAGCACTTTGGGGATGTCCGTGTATTGAACGGCGAACGGTGGCTTGCCGCGAACGTAATAGAGCAATTCTTGCCGGATCGCCATCCAATTGTGCTGCGTTCCGTACCCTCGTTGGTTACGCATCGTGATGAACGATCTGGGACTCAACTCGCCGACTCGGCGCATCATGATCATGAAATCGGGTAACGGCTGGAACCCCTGGTTTTGGTCCGCACCGAGCCAGACATAGAACGAGGCGTCACACGCCAAGTGCGCCATCGTGACTTGCACCCAGCTTTCGCACCAGGCCACGTAGTCGTCGAGCGCGCGTTGCTTGAATGCAACCAGGTTGTAAGGGGGGTCGTGGATCGCCAATTGCGCCTTCCCGTTACCCATGAGCAATGCGACTTGTGCGGAAGAAGTCGCGTCGATGCACGCGACGCGGTGTTTCCCCGCCGGATCGCGCCAGACCTCGCCCGGACCGAGCCGGCAGTAGGGAAGGAGTCGGCTGCGAAGCTCCTCGGCCTGATCCAATCGTGGCAGGGGATTGTTCTTCATGGTTACGGCTTCCCTTCGCACCGAGGCCGCGACTGGCCAATTGTTCATAGGCAGGGGTCAAGTATCGCGAATTATTCGGCGGGTTACAAGTACCCGGGGCAGCGCTACTTGAGTGGGCAGAGAATGGCCAGTGGGGCAGCGACTTGGGTCGTCCCGGTCGTGTGGCGTGGCGATCCTTCGTTGCCTCACCTCGGAGAGTTTCGGTTAACCGTTCTATTCCTCGGGTAACGGTCGGTGTGATGCACTTTCTCAACGTGGTCGGTTGAATAAAGCCCCCATGTTGCCAAAACGCATGCTAAGGTTCAATGAGACGAGTACTGGTCGTTCGTGTTCCATTGCCCGCGTGGTCCCTGATGGCTGCTTTACCCAAGCACCGGCGATCGCTAGTGACCATACTGGCGTGCTGCGCGCTGGCCGCCTGGGGCGGTTGCTCGGGCCGCTGCCTGATGATCGACCAGACGGGCGATCGCTTCTTCACTTGGGGGCCCGTCCGATACGCCCCCGAGCCGCGGCCAAAAAACCCGCACCATTATCAAAATGTGGGGGTGGCGATGATTCCCACCGACGTGATCGCACCGGTCGGCGCCGAGGTGGTGATCATGGCCGCGGTGCGCGGCACCGACGGCTACTTGCACGCCAACCAACGTGTCGAGTGGACGCTTTCGCCCGGAAGTGTCGGACAGTTCGTCGGCTTGGGCAAGCGCACCGCGGTCGATTGGCTCGTCGGCTTCAACAACTGGCCGCGTAAGATCAGCCCAACCTATGCGGTGGGCACGACCTCGTCGCGCTACCTCTGCCTGCATCGCGATACACCGACCAACGGCGACGACGTGAGCGTCGAGCGCGGCCAGGCCTGGATTTCGGTGTCGTCGCCCTTGGAGGGAACGAGTTACGTCAGCGCGTACGCGCCCAGCGTGGCCCGCTGGGAAACGCACCAGCGCACGGCGACAATCCATTGGGTCGACGCCGAGATTTCGTACCCGCCTCCGGCGGTCAACACGGCGGGGACCCGGCACACCTTTACCACCATCGTCACGCGGCACACGACGCATGTCCCGCTGGCCGGCTGGATCGTGCGGTACGAGATTGCCGCCGGGGGGCCTCCGGCCGGCTTCACGCCCGACGGCGCCCAGGTAGTCGAGACCGTGACGAACGCGGCCGGCCAGGCGAGCATCGAGATCGAGCAGACGGAGGCGGCGCCCGGCACCAACCAGGTCGCCATTCAGGTGATTCACCCCAACGTCGTGTTACCCAACGGTGAGCGCCTGGTCGTCGGCAACGGCGGGACGACGAAGACCTGGAGCTCGCCCGACATTTCCATCCGCAAGACCGGCCCGGTCCAGGCCATGCTGGGCGACACACTCACTTACCACATCGAGGTCCGCAATCCCGGAAGCGTGACGTCGCGGGAGGTGACGGTGACCGACCAGCTTGTCGACGGACTCTCTTTCCTTGGCAGCAGTCCCCAGGCGAGCGTCACCGCCGACCGGCTCGAATGGCGATTGGGCGATCTCGCGGCCGGCCAGGCGCGCACGATCGACGTGCAACTTCGTGCCGACAAACCGGGCGCGGTGAAGAATTGCGCGAACGTGACCACGGCGGACCGCCTCAGCGCGCAAGACTGCGCCCCCACGACGATCTTGTCGCGGACGCTGAACATCGCAATCACCGGGCCCACTCAGGCGGTGGTTGGTCAAGACGTCACGTTCGAGGCGCGGGTCACCAACAGCAGCGGCGCGGCGCTGACGGCCTTGACGATCGTCGAAAAATACGACTTGGGGCTCGATCACGCATCACGCGCCCCCAACGGCGCCCGGGTCATCGAAAGCGATTTGGGTGATCTCGGGCCGGGCGCGAGCGGGCGCGTCGACGTGACGTTTCGTGTGTTGCAGCCGGGCGATCTTTGCCACACGATCGAGGTGCATAACGCCAGCGGGATTTTGGCGAGCGCCAAGGCCTGCCTGACCGCCGTGGCGCAGGGCGCGCCAGTGGTTCCCCCGGGCGGCCCGCCCAAGCTGTCGTTAACGAAGACCGGTCCCGTGAGGGTGGAAGTGGGCCAGCAGGCTTCGTTCGCAATCGTGGTCACCAACGTTGGCCAGACGCCGGCCACCAACGTTAAGCTGGTCGATCATTATGACTCCGCTTTCCGGCCACTCCAATCTACGAAAGATTCTTCTTGGAACGAACAGACTGCCGAATTGACTTGGGTCTTCGATCGCCTGGCGGCAGGCAAGTCGCTGACGTTCCAGGTGGTCTGCAATTGCCAGGAGCCCTCGGCCAATTCATGCAACCAGGCGACGGTGACCTCGCGGGAGGGTGGCAACGCCCAGAGCGAAGCTTGCCTCGAAATCCGAGCGCCCGACGGAGTGGCGGTGCTTCTCTCCGAGGATCCAGATCCCGTCGTGGTCGGCAACAACACGGCTTATCTGGTGCGCGTGACCAACTACGCGAAGACGGCCGATCAGGATCTGACCGTCGTCGTGACATTGCCCGACGCACTGACTCCCCTGCAGGTCGGCACCAAGGGTCCGGCGAAGTACCAAGTCGACGGACAGAGCGTGCGCTTCGATCCGGTGACGGAGATCGCGCCCAACGACACGTTAAGCTTTACGGTCTTCGGCACCGCCGAGCGGCCGGGCAATGCGAGCTGCCAGGTCGAGGTCTCCAGCCGGAAGCTCGTCAAACCGATCGTCGTGAATGAGACGACGTCCGCGGTAGAATGAAGACATGCCCCGCTACGTGATCCTCCGCCACGAAATGCCGGCCGGCCGCGAGCGACCTTCGCACTGGGACTTCATGCTGGAAGCCGATGGCGCGCTTCGCACATGGGCACTGCCGGCCCCGCCGGACACGGCTGGGCCGATCGAGGCCGAGGCCCTGGCCGACCATCGGCTCGCGTACCTCGAAATCGAGGGCCCAATTTCCGGCGGGCGTGGCTCGGTGACGCGCTGGGACGAGGGAGTCTTCCGTCTCATCGAGCAGAGCGCCGTCAGATGGGAGGTCGAATTGACCGGCAAGCGGTTGCGCGGCCGCGCGACGTTGGTCGCCGTACCCGAGGGTGAAACCGCCGGAAGCGCTCAGCGCTGGCGATTTTCGCTGTCGTCGGAAGGCGCCAATGCGACCGGCTTGAAGCCTGGCTCCCAGGTCGGCGAACCTTCGGAGTTGCCTCGCGTGGTGCGGCCCGCCACGTAAATCTCGCCCTTGCGAAGCTCGAGGGCCTCCAGCACGTAGAGCGTGTCTTCGTCGTCGCGCGGCGGATGAAAACGCACTAGCGCCACCGGGTCGCCTTCGGCTTGCAGCCAGGTGAGTTGGAATTCGGCATCGGTCGCGGCCTGTTGGACCCCGTCGAGGATCTCGCCCATGGGCACCGGAATGGCCCCGGCGCGGGCGTTGTGCAACCGCACCGAGAGCACGTTCGGCTCCTGCATGTAGATTTCGGCGTCGAGCGACATGACGGTGGCGACGGCGCCTTCGAGATAGCGGCAGGCGACGGTGACACCCTCGGGCCGGATATCGACGCGCGGATCGACGACGCCCGGCGGAAGCGTATCCGGAAAATTCGTGGCGAGGTCGACGGCCAGCCAGCCGTTGATATGTTCGGCGGTGAAGAGGGCCTGCCAGCGGCCTTCCTTGCGGACGTTGCTGGCAAGGGCGGTGGCGGTTTCCAGCAGTTTGTCGCTGGCGACCTGCTGGGCCTCGGGCTGGAGTCTGAGCGCTTCCTTGTAGAAGGGGGGCACGCGCGTCGCCGCCCAGTAGCCCCACGCCAAGACACCCCCGACGACCAATGCCGCCAGGCACGCCGCCGCCGCGATGCGAAGTTTCATGCGGACCTCGGCCGCAAGAGAAATGAAGAGTCCGTGCGTCGGCGAGCGCAAGCGACCGCCGGAGGGGCGCCTCAAATTGTTCCGTTCAGGTCCCCATCCTTGCACTGGAATACTAGGGAGGAACCCTTGGGGAGTCAATGCGGGTTTAAGGCGTGCCCACGTTGCCTTGCGTCCAAACGCCGTCGATCAGCCGCCACATGCGGCCATTGGGGTTCTTGTCTCGTAAAGCAGGGGGCAAGCGGTGCGGGCGGACGTTGTCGTAACAGGCGAGCATGGCAAAACGGCGCAGCGAGGCGGGGATGCCCACCGCCGTAAAGCCGGGGTGCCCCGTGGCCGGATAGGGGCCGCCGTGGTTCATCGCCGCGCTGACCGCCACCCCGGTGGGCATCTTGTCGTTCAAGAGCCGGCCGACGCGTCGCCGCAAACGCGGGGCGAGTTGCTGGTAAAGCGGCTCGTCCGCCCCGCGAGTGTCGGAATAGATGCAACCGGTGAGGTTGCCTTCCATCGCTTCAAGCACTTCGCCGGCCTGCCGCGCATCATCGGCGACGACCACCAGCGAGACATTGCCAAAAGCCTCCGTTTGCAACCGCTCGGGGTCGGCAAGGAACCGCTCGGCATCGACCCGCAGCAGAGTATTCGAGAATCGATAGCCCGCCCCACCGGCCGGCTGGCCGCCGACGACCGTGCTGGCGCCGGCCGCGGTCAGTTCGGCGACGCTGTTTGCCAGAGAGCCCGCGACCCCCTTGGACAGCAACGTGCCGGCCGGGGCCACGGTGAATCGGCCTCCGACCGCCGAAATGAAACTCTCGGTCGCCTCGCCCGCCAATACGACCATCAGGCCCGGATTGGTGCAGAACTGGCCGGCGCCCATCAAACAACTGGCGGCGAACTCTTCGGCGATCTTCTCCGCGCGCTCGGCAAGCGCGCCTGGCAGGACAACGAGAGGATTGACGCTCGACAGTTCGAGATAGATCGGTTTGCCAACCGTGTCGGCGGCGGCCTTGAGCTTCAGACCGGCCGAGCGGCTGCCAGTGTACGCCGTCGCGCCCATGCGGCGGTCGGCGACCAACCGTTCACCGTCGGTGTGGCTGGTGCGGTAGATCAATTGCACCGTCGCCGGGGGCAGGCCAGCGGCATCGCAAGCAGCCTGGGCTTCCTCGGCGAAAATGCGCGTGATGGCGGGATGGGAGCTGTTCGCCTTGGCGATGACCGGGTTGCCGGCCGCAATGGCGGCGGCGAAGTCACCCCCCGAAATGCTGCCAAATGCGAATGGAAAATTGTTCGGGCCAAAGACTGAGATCGGTCCCAGCGGCGCAAGGCACGAGCGGATTCCGGCTTTGGTGTCGATCGTCGGCAGGCTCCACGACCCCTCCCGGGCGGCCGCCGCTGCCTGCCTTAACTGGCCGGCAGTGCGGGGTAGTTCGACATCGGCCAAGCGAGGCGAAACCGGGTAGCCGGTTTCGAGGTGCGCGGCGGCGCAAAGCTCTCCGGCACGGGCTTCAATTCGCTGAGCATAGCCTTCGAGGAACACGGCCAAAGTCTCCGGCGGTGTCTCGCCGAGCGCCGTGGCCGCCTGGCCGGCGGCTTCCAGGGCTGCTTCGCAGTCGGAAAAGTCGCTGATCGGGTAGTCGCCGGGCAGGGGTTCGCCGGTCGCGGGGTTTTCGGCGTGAAACGTACCGACGGCGCGCGCCGCGCGCCAGCGGCCGTTGATGAGGATGGGTTGGGTGATCATGGGGGATAATCCTAGTGGTTCCTTCAAAGCCGACATCTTATCATAGCGTGCGGGGCTTTGCTCGCCGCTGGCGGCAGGATACGATGCGATTTTGGCGCCGAGATGACGCGTACTCTGCTAGCGGCAATCGCCAGGCTGATCAGCGGCGCCAGCGTGCGCTGGGTCGACTGCGAGCCTGACACCTGCCAACGGGTTTACTTCGCCAACCACACCAGCCACTTGGACGCGTTGGTGTTGTGGTCGTCGTTGCCGGCGCACGTGCGCGAGTTGACTCGGCCGGTGGCGGCCAAGGATTATTGGGAGAAAGGTTGGGTCCGGCCCTACCTGGCCAAGAACGTCTTCGACGCCTTGTTGATCGACCGCACGCACATCAAGGTCCACCAAAGCCCGGTGGACCTGATGCTTAAGGCGATTGGCGACACGCACTCGCTGATCGTGTTCCCCGAGGGGAAGCGAAGCACCGATTCGGAGATCGACGAGTTCAAGAGCGGCTTGTACTACCTGGCCAAGAAGCGGCCCGATCTGGAACTGGTTCCGGTCCACATCGATAATATGAATCGCGTTTTGCCCCGCGGCGAGTTCCTGCCCGTACCGATGCTGAGCTGTATCACCTTCGGAGCGCCGATGTGGCTCGAGGCGGGCGAAGCGAAGTCCAAATTCCTGGAGCGGGCCCGCAGCGCCGTTCGCCGGCTCAAAGAAACATGAACCTGATGCTGATGGATCTAGCGACGTTCGCACTGGTCGGCGGCGTGCTCACGCTGTTGGGCGCCGCCACCGGTATCGGCCAGTTGCTCAGGCACCAGGCCGACACGGGCATGAACCCGGCCGTGATCGAGCAGTTCAACATGCGGATCAGGGCCTGGTGGCTACTTTGCGCGATGTTGGCCATGG
>DATLQY010000328.1:0-3298 GCA_035534975.1 Pirellulales bacterium | reverse complement strand
AACGCCGACGGTTCCTTCACCTACACGCCCGCGCCCGGATTCACCGGCACCGATACCTTCCGCTATCAGGATTTCGACGGCCTGTCGTACAGTAGCACGGTACCCGTCACCATCGACGTGCAGCACGCCATCAACCTCTTCCCGCCCGACGATCAAGCGAATAACGAAAGCGACGCAGTCAACCTGCAATTCCCGGCGACCGACGCCAACGGCCTGGCGATTAAATGGCAAGCTGCCGGTCTCCCCGCGGGCGTGAGCATCGACCCGAACACCGGCCTCATCGCCGGGAACCTCCCATACACGGCCGCGGAAACCAACCGCGGCAAATATCCGGTTACGCTGACTGTTACCGACGGCCAGGATACCGTCACCGCCAATTTCACCTGGTACGTCAGCAACACCAACCGCCTGACCCAGCCCGATGACCAGGTGACCGAACCCGGCGGTATCGTCGCCCTGCAGCTGCAAGCCGTCGGCGGTCCCTTCATCTTTGGCGCCGTCGGCCTCCCCGCCGGCCTGAACATCAATTCCTCGACCGGCCTGATTTCCGGCACGATCACGGAGAACCCGGTCAAACCGCGCACGCACACGGTCACCGTGTCCGTGAACGGCGGCGGCTTTACGGACACGCAGACTTTCAACTGGACGGTCGTGAGTTCCTCGCAGCCGTATGTGGAAATTGCAATCGAAGACACGGTTTCCACAGACGACGACTTCACCGCGAACCTGCAGCCGATCCCGGCCCGCGTAACGCTATATGATCTGGTGGCTGGCGAGCATGACGTGCAAATCGTGGTGCCTTCGGGGCTGTCCACGATCAGCGGCGGCAATTTGGTGCTGACCGATGGCCAGAGCGCCGAAATTACCATCGTCCCGCTGCAATACAGCCAGAAGGAAAACGACGTGGTGCTGCTCGCCCAGGTGGACGGCAAGAAGGCGGGTGTGGCGAAGGAAACCAACGCGAAGATCACCATCACGCCCGTCAGGAACCCGGACACGCCGAAAGGAATGCCGGACCGTATCCCGCCGCGTGAATTCACGAGGATTGATGTCACGGTCACCCCAACCATGAAGGGGAAAAAGCTTACCGCCGAGGTAATTGGCCAGAGCGATGCTAGGGGCCGAACCGAGTTTAAGGCTCCTGGTGTTTCGCCTCAGTCGAATCTGGAAAAACGCTCCGTTCGGGTTAGCATTGCCTGTACGGAGGTTCCACCATGAACAAGCAGCGTCGTCACTTCGCAGATCACGAGAAGGTCGCCATCCTCAAACGGCACCTCGTCGAGAAAGTCCCGGTCTCCGACCTGTGCGATCAACTCGACATCTACCCCAACCAGTTCTACGACTGGCTCAAACGGTTCTTCGAGAACGGCCACCTCGCCTTCGCCAATGGCCGCAAGACCAAGGCCGTCGAAGACACCAAAGACAAGAAAATCGAACAACTCGAAGCCAAGCTCGTTCGCAAAAACGAAGTCATGGCCGAGCTGATGGAAGCCCTCACCGAGGAAAAAAAAAGAACTGGGGAAGCCTGAACAAGTGTTGGGTGCCCCCCGACACCCGCGACCAGCTCGTCGATTTCGTCCGCTCCTGGTCCGACAAGACCGACATCCCGGTCACGCGCTTCATGCCCTGGATCGGCATCGGCCGCAGCAAGTACCAGGACTGGGTCACGCGCTTCGGCAAAGTCAACGAGCATAACGCCTGGGTGCCGCGCGACCACTGGCTCACCGACGCGGAGATCGCCGCCATCTGTAAGTTCGCCCGCGAACATCCCTTGGAAGGGTATCGCCGCATGACTTTCATGATGCTCGATGCCGATGTGGTCGCCTGTAGCCCGGCCAGCGTCTATCGCGTCCTGAAAAAGGCGGGACTGCTGGCCGGGCCAACGCCCAACGTCACCAAGAAAGGCACCGGCTTCGTGCAACCCCTGAAGGCGCACCAGCACTGGCACGTGGATGTCAGTTACCTCAACATCGCCGGCACGTTTTATTTCTTGTGTTCGATCCTCGACGGCTACAGCCGGGCCATCGTCCACTGGGAAATCCGCGAAAAAATGGAGGAAATCGACGTGGAAACCATCATCCAGCGCGGCCGCGAAAAATTCCCCGGCGTCACGCCGCGGATCATCTCCGACAACGGGCCGCAGTTCATCGCCAAGGACTTCAAGGAGTTCATCCGCATCGCCGGCATGACCCACGTGCGGACGTCGCCTTATTATCCGCAGTCCAACGGCAAGATCGAACGCTTCCACAAGACCATCAAGGGCGAGTGCATCCGCGTCCAGGTGCCGCTGTCGCTGGACGACGCGCGGCGGATCGTTGCCGACTATGTGGACCACTACAACACCGTCCGCTTGCACAGCGCCATCGGTTACGTCACGCCCCAGGACAAGCTGCTCGGCAAGGACGCGGTTATCTTTGCCGCGCGCGATCGCAAGCTGGCCGAGGCCCGCGAACGCCGCAAGCAGATGCGGCAAACCCGGCACGAACAGTTGGCAACGCCGGCCGACCCGTCGCGTCCGGCCATCGACTTCGCGGCGGTGCGGGCCGCCGTCACGATCGCCGGGGTGCTTGGGCTGTTGGGCTTTGTGCCGCGTACCGACCACGCCGGCCAACAACGGGGGAGTTGTCCCCTGCACGGCTCGACCCACGGCACCGCCCGTTGCTTCAGCGTCAACACCCAGGCCCACACGTTCCATTGCTTCAAGTGCGGCCGTTCCGGCAACGCCCTGGACCTGTGGGCCGCCGCCAACCGTTTGTCGATCTACGACGCGGCCATCGACCTGTGCCAGCGTTTGAACATCCCGCTGCCGTTGCTGCCATCGCCGTCGGCCGCGAACAGAGAAGAGGAACCCGTAGCCACGGGTTGAAGCACGTACAATCCCCTGAGCGTATCCGGGGAGGCCATTTTTACTCGCTAACTCGAACCCGACGATTTTCCAATTCAGACTGAACCAAAACACGATCTGCCACGGCAAACCGTGCGTTCGCGGGCTTCGTTATCCGGTTGAGATGTTGCTCGAATTGCTCAGTTCCGGGATGACGTTCGAGGAAATCCTGAGCGATTACGAAGACTTGGAGCGCGAAGACTGCTTGCGGTGCTGGCATTTGCGGCCCGGCTAAGCCGGACCAAGAGACTCCAGCCGGTGGGGCCATGAATTTTCTCATTGATGCCCAGTTGCCGCGGCGGATGGCGGGTTGGCTGGGGGCGGCCGGCTGCGATGCGAAGCACACCCTGGACCTGGCGGACGGCAACCGAACGACGGACGAAGACTTCGTCAACTCGCACCTGCTGCACGCCA
>DATLQY010000327.1:0-2642 GCA_035534975.1 Pirellulales bacterium | reverse complement strand
CTTTTCGGTTCGGCGAGGCGGCTCTACAAGCGGCTCGCCCAGTACAGTTTTCTGGAGCAGCGCGAGCTCTACGACAGGCTCGCGCGGCGGCCGTACCCCTGGCTGGCGGCGTGTGCCGCGCATTTCGCCGCGCGGGTCAGCACGGCGCTGGGGCGGGCGGTGGCGCCGCACGAAATCTTGTTCGACGCGCCGCCGGTCGGGCGCGAGGTCGAGTTCAACGTCGACGTCCTGTTCATCAAAGAAGGCCGCTACCGGCCGTTGGGCGACGTCTCGCCGGTCGTGCGGACGCTGGCCAGGGAACAGTTCGACGACTACGTCAAACGGGTCCGCATCTTCGCCCACCCCCGCGTGGCCGCCGACTTGCGCGGGCTGCTGAATCTACCGGAGATTCTCGAGTGGGCGATCGATCGAATGGAATAGAATGTCCGGATGTCACGCCGCCACTCCAAATCGACGCCGAATCCGCGGGCCGCCGGCAAGTCTCCGGCGGTTGACGTTTCACGCCCGCGTGAGGACCGCTGGGACTGTCTTTGGCTTGCGGCGTTCTTGCTGCTGGCGTTTCTCGTGGGTTGCGTCGAGATCGAAGACGGCGACATCTGGTGGCACCTGCGGACTGGGCAGTTGATTTTCGAACGGGGCGAGGTCCCGCGCACCGATTGGTTCACCTACACCAACCCCGAAAGCCCCTGGATCGATCTCCACTGGGGTTTCCAGTTGATCGCCGCCGCTCTCTGGGCCGTCGGCGGCGCTCCGGCCTTGGTGCTGGCCAAAAGCTGCCTTGGCACGGTAACGTTCGCTCTGTGCCTCGGTTGCCGGCGTCCCGAATGGCCCTGGCGGCGGGTGGTGGCCTGCTGGTTGCCTTCGATCCTGATCTTCTCGGGCCGCAACCAGGTTCGCCCGGAAATGTTCTCACTCTTGTTTCTGGCCGGGACGCTCGCGGTGCTATTTCACCAGGACCGCCGGCCATGGCTTGTCTGGCTGTTGCCGTTGATCCAGGTGCTCTGGATCAATATTCATGCGCTGTTCATCCTGGGTTTGGTCGTCTGGTTTTGTTTCCTCGCGGACGCTGTCATGCGAATCGTCGCGCGCCGATTCATCGTTGCTAAGCATGCCCCGCCGCCCACCGCTGTCGAGATCCGTCGCTGGGCGATCGTTACGTTTCTTGTGCTTGCCGCGGCGCTCGTCAACCCATACGGATTTGAGGGGGCGATGTTTCCACGGACGCTGCTCGAACGGATTCAAGGCGACCAGCGCGGCTTCTACCAGGCATTTGCCGGCGAATTCAACGGGTTGGGAGATTTCATCGGCGCAAACGGCCTTTGGGCGGCATTTACGAACCTCACGACGTGCATGCTCCTGGCGCTGTTTGTCCTTGGGCTGGCAACCTTCGGCCGGCTGGTCGCAAGTAGACGCTTTAATCTGTTCCGCGCGCTGTTGTTCGCGATCTTCGCCTACCTCGCATGGCAAGCCAGTCGGAACAGCGCCTTGTTCGCGTTGGTCGGCGGGTGGGTGGTCCATACCAACCTCGGCGAACTGCTAGAAGGCCGGAAGTCCGCCGCGTCCGCCACGTTTCGTGGCGGCCGCGTCACGTTGGCGACGGTCCTCGGTTTCTTGTTGCTTGCCGTGCCGACGAACATTCTTTGGTTTCGGCGACCGAGTGTGAACCCGCGGCTGTTCGGCCTGGGAGAGGTGCCCGGCGTGTTTGCCCACGACGCGGCCCGGTTCCTGTCGCTCGACGGCATGCCACGCTGGGTTTACGCCAACGATTTTGATCAGGCGGCGGTCTATACGTTTCACAACGGTCCCGAACGAAAAGTCTTTGCCGACGGGCGCCTCGAAGTCAATACGCCGGAAACGCTCAGTCGCTATCGTCAAATCGAGCGGCAATTCGTCAATCGCGATCCGGGCGTGCTCGAAAACTTGACCCACGGGATTCCGCCGGACGTCGAGGGAAAGCCTGAAGTTCCGGCGTTGTTATTCGACGTCCGCGTCTTCATCAAGATTCCCGGACTGCTCGCAGGGTTGCGGGCCGACAATCGCTTCCAGGCGGTGTACGGGGGATATGATAAGATCGCCGTCGTGTTCCTCGATCGTAGCCAGGCCCAACGATTGGGATTGCCGCCCGTGTCCAACGAGGTACTTCAGAACTTGGAAGAAGCGATACAACAGTCGATGGTGAACCGCAGGGCCGATGGGCCATGACGCAAGGAGTACAGACCTTCTACGAACTCACGCACCGCCGTCCACGGACCAATGACCACCGACCACGGACCAAGTGAAAATGTCATTATTGATCGACGGCTACAATCTGCTGCATGCTTCCGGCATCCTCGGCGGCGGTCTGGGGCCCGGCGGGCTGGAGCGTTCACGGTTGGCTCTCTTGAACTTCGTGGCGGAAGCGGTTGACGCGAAGGAGCGAGTCCACACGACGGTCGTGTTTGACGCGGCAGGCGCTCCACCCGGTTTGCCAAGCGCCCTCTCGCACCGTGGCATGAGCGTACGCTTCGCCGCGCATTACGAAAGTGCCGACGAACTGATCGAAGAGTTGATCCTCGCCGACAGTAGTCCGCGGCGGTTAACCGTCGTTTCCAGCGACCATCGCCTGCACCGCGCCGCCCGCCGCCGTCACGCCCGACCGATCG
>DATLQY010000326.1:0-7287 GCA_035534975.1 Pirellulales bacterium | reverse complement strand
GAAGTTGCGGTTGCTGGTCGAGGCGCAGCGCTCGCCGGGCTGCAACGTATCGGGATTCATCCCCAGGCACATGCTGCAGCCCGCCTCGCGCCACTCGAAGCCGGCGGCTTTGAAGACGCGATCCAGCCCTTCCGATTCGGCCTCGAGCTTGATCTTTCCGCTGCCGGGCACCACCATCGCATGCACTCGTTCGGCCACCTGATAGCCACGGACCACGGCGGCGGCCGCCCGCAGGTCTTCGATGCGGCTGTTCGTGCAGGAACCGATGAACACGCGGTCGATCGGCAATTGACAAAGCGGTGTGCCGGGCGCCAGGCCCATGTAAGCCAGCGCGCTGGCCGCACTCTTGCGGTCGTTGTCGCCGGCGAAGTCGGCCGGGTCGGGCACACACGCGCTGACCGGCGCCACCTGGCCCGGATTGGTCCCCCAAGTCACCTGGGGCACGATCTCGGCCGCGTCGAAGACTTCGGTCCGGTCGTACACGGAGCCCGGATCGCTGGGCAGCTCGCGCCAGCGGCGCACCGCCGCGTCGAAGTCGTCGGGTGCGAACTCGCGTCCGCGGAGGTACGCGAAGGTTTTTTCGTCCGGCGCGATCATACCTGCGCGGGCGCCGGCTTCGATCGACATGTTGCAAACCGTCATTCGCTCTTCCATTCCCAACGCGCGAATCGCGCCGCCGGTGTACTCGATGGCGTAGCCGGTGCCGCCGTCGGTGGTCAACCTGCCGATCAGGTAGAGAATCAGGTCCTTGGCCGTCACGCCGGGCGCGAGCGCGCGCTCGACGCGGATTTCGAGCGTCTTGGGCTTGTACTGCAAGAGCGTTTGCGTGGCCAGCACGTGCTCGACTTCGCTGGTGCCGATGCCGAAGGCCAGCGCCCCGAAGGCCCCGTGCGTGGCGGTATGGCTGTCGCCGCAGACGATGGTCATGCCCGGCTGAGTGAGACCCAGCTCGGGCCCGATCACGTGGACGATCCCTTGCCGCGGGTCGCCCAAATCGTAAAGGCGGATGCCGAACTGGCGACAGTTTTGCCGTAGCGTGTCGATCTGCTGTTTCGAGATCAGGTCGGCGATGGGCAGGCTTCGGTCGGTGGTCGGCACGTTGTGGTCGGGCGTGGCCACGGTCAACTCGGGCCGGCGCACGCCGCGCCCGGCCAGCCGTAGCGATTCGAACGCCTGGGGGCTGGTCACCTCGTGTACCAGGTGCCGATCGATGTAGAGCACCGTCTGCTTGCCGGGCTCGGCATGCACCACGTGCGCATCCCAAATCTTGGCGAACATCGTGCGGGGACTGGTTGGCTTGTCGGCGTTCATCAATTCGATCTCGCAAAGAAAAACCGGCGGCGGGTCCGCCGGGATAGGCAGAGGTCTTTGGAATTATAGCCCGGTTTGGCGGCTTTGGCGAGTTGCCAGGCCCTCAAGCTCATGCTCGGCGACATCGGTGCCAAAGGCGGCCAACACCATGCGCAGGCAGACCAGCGCGCAAGTGTTATCTTTTTCCTAGCGATAGAGTGAGGCTCGCTTCGCGCAGGCCCGTCGCGACCAGGAACATTCCGTGTTCGAACACCAGATGTTTGGTCGCCTCGTTAGAATTCGGTCATCCACATCGACGATTTGGGCAGCCTTCAGGGTCGCGGCCTTGCGGCGCCGCATCGCCACGATCGAGGCGGGTGCCCGCGATGCGCTGTTCCGCTTTTTCGCCATGAGGGCCTCGCTCGTCGTTCGACAGCTCAATTGAACAGCATCGATTCCGGCCGACGCATTCCGCCATCCTTTTGAGATTAATGCAGCGGCCCTAGGTGTCAAGGCACGCGAGTTTGATCGAGCAGCGCCATGCGGGCCACCCATGCGCGAGTCGGACGGCCGCTACTCTTGTTTGCTACTCGCCCGGCGTCGTATTGAGTTTGGCCCATTGAGGTGTTAGCCTGAACGACATGCTGACTCCATCGACCGGCGAACGACAGAATCGCGACAACCTCAGCCGAAGGGACTTCCTGCGCGCCGGGAGCCTTGGTTTGGGCGGCTTGACGCTGGCCGACGTCCTGCGATTACGCGCGGAGGCTAAGGGACGATCGTCGCCACGGTCGGTGATTATGGTCGTTCTGGGCGGCGGACCCAGCCACATCGATATGTACGATCTCAAGCCCGAAGCTCCCAGCGAGTACCGGGGCGAATTCCGGCCGATCCAAAGCAACGTGCCCGGCTTCGATCTGTGCGAGCACATGCCCTTGCAGGCGACGATTGCCGACAAACTGGCCTTGGTCCGCTCGTTGCAGTTCGTCGAGCCGATGCAGCACGAGCTCGAAGAGGTCTACACGGGCTTTCCGAAATCGGCAAAACGTCCGACGTTGGGCTCGGTGATCAGCCGCTACCGCCACGCTGACGAAGCCGCGCCTCCTTATGTCAGCCTCGAGTACAGCGCCGGCATCACTAGTTATGAAGATCCACTGTACGTCGGCGCCGCGCACGGTCCGCTGCACATCGCCGGCGGCGACGGCGTGTATAACCTCGGCCCGCTCAATGGCGTGCCTCGCCAACGCATGGACGACCGCCGGGGGCTGTTGCGACGGTTCGACGTGTACCGCCGCGAACTGGACGTGAGCCACGATGGCCGGAACGTGGACGCCTTCACCAACAAGGCGTTCGACATCATTTCCTCTCCCAAGTTCCGCGATGCCTTCGACTTGACTCGCGAGCCGGACACGGTGCGCGAGCGTTATGGTCAAAAGGACGAAAAGTTCACTTACGTCGGGAAGGAGCCCGATTCGTTCTGGTACGGCGAAAAGTTCCTGCAGGCGCGTCGCCTGGTCGAGGCGGGCGTGCCGGTGGTGACGATGCGTATGGGTCTTTGGGACCATCACGGCAACGTGATCCAGCAAGTCGGCGGCGTCAGCATCTGGCACAGCTTGAGGAGCGTGCTGCCGCTCTTGGACCGCTCGATTCACGCCCTGGTCACCGATCTCGAGGAGCGGGGTCTCGAAAAAGAAGTGCTAGTGCTCGTCTGGGGCGAATTTGGCCGCACGCCGCGGATCTCGCTGGCTGGCCGCGATCACTGGCCAGATGCGAGCTTTGCCCTTTTCGCCGGCGCAGTACGCACCGGTCAGGTGGTCGGCCAGACCGACAGCCGCGCCGAACGTCCTGTGAGCCGGGCCTATAGCGCCCAAAGCGTGATTGGAACGGTGTACCACGCCCTGGGAATCGACTACCGGCAGAAGCTCAACGACTTTGCCGGCCGGCCGATGCAACTGCTCGACGACGGCGAACCGATCTCCGAGTTGATCTAGTCTCACGCGAAGTACCAGCAGAGTGCGAGCGTACAGCCCGCCAGCAGCCACGCCCAGAGCCGGTCGTTCTGCCAGACTGGGCGCACGATCTGTTCGCCATCGCCCGTCTCGTGACGGTACCGCCACCAGATGTACTGCTCGGCTTCCGCGTTACGTTCCGACTTGCAAAGCCGGCTGACGGCGAGAAGCACGGCGTAGCTCGCCACCGCCGCCAGCCCCGTCCGGTGAAATGCTTGCAGGTCATGGGCGAACCACCACCTGGCACATCGTTCGAACAGCACGGACGTAATCGGACCCGTCAGAATGCATGCCACCGAACCGGTCCGCGTGACACTGGCTTGCAGGATACCGGCGAGGAACGCCACCAGCACGCCGGGCACGAGGTAGGCATTGTAGTCGGCCATCACCAGGAACACTCCGCGCCCGTCCTGTTGCACGTCGCGGTACTCCAACGAGAACCCGATTGCCATCGCGACCAGCACCGTCATCGCCGCGCGGCCGACCCAGATCAGCCTCAATTCCGACGCCTCGGGCCGCACGTATTTCCGATAGATGTCGAAGGTGAAGAGCGTCGCCGTCGAATTCATCATCGAATCGACGGTCGACAAGATTGCTCCCACCAGCCCCGCCATGACGACGCCCACCAGGCCGTAGCCCGTCGGCAGCAGCTCGCGGGTCAGCCCGGCGAAGGCCGTGTCGCTTTCCTTTGCTGGGTCGATGTCGAGGATGTACACCGCGGCCATGCCAGGCACGATGCAAAGGAATGGGATCAGCAGTTTGAAAAAGCCGGCGGCGATGATCCCCATTCGGCCGTCCCAGCCGGTCTTGGCCCCCAGGGCCCGTTGCACCATGAACTGGTTCGTGCCCCAGTAGTAGAAGTGCAGGATCATCAGTCCGGTGAGCACGCCCGTCCATGGAAGCTCCTTGTGGCCGGCCTCGAAGAAGACGTGGAATTTTTGCGGCTCCTTGGCCATCAGCCCCGAAATGCCGCCGACGTTCGGATGATAGATGGCCAGCACGGCGATCACACCGGCGCCGACCAGGAGCAGGGCGCTTTGGATCACGTCGGTGTAGATCACGGCCTTGAGCCCGCCGAAGCCCGTGTAGGCCGCGGCGACGAGTGACAGGCCCCAGACGGCGGCCGCGTAAGTCACCTCGTAGGGCGAGCCTTTGGTCAGCGCTTCGATCGTCAGGGCGCCCAGGATCAGCGTGCCGCAAAGCTGAATCAGCAGGAACACCATGTTCGTCACCGAGTAGAGCAACCGGCTGCGATCGTCGTAGCGCCGGCCGAGGTACTCGCTGAGCGTGTAGACACCCATGCGGCGATAGAGCGGCAGAAAGAAGTAGCAGAGCACGAGCAGTCCGCAGATGGCGCCGAACTCGAAATTGGCCTGCGCGAAACCCTCTTTCATTCCGGCGCCCATCATACCCACCAGATGGTGCGAGCTGATGTTCGTGCCGAAAATCGAGCCCGCCACCGCCCACCAGGCGACGCTACGTCCGGCCAGAAAGTAGTCGGCGGTCCCTTCCTCGCGGCGGCCCATGTACATGCCGTAGGCCGCCACGGCCAGCACGCTGCCGACGAGCACCACGAAGTCGAGCCAATCGAGCGGCAGCTCGCCGACCGCGGCGAGGAAGGGTGGAACCTGGGGCATGGGCGGGTCCTGGCGCGGAGCTGGGTTTTGCAAGCAGGTGGGTTTTGCAGGCAACTATGATAGCAAGCTCTGGTCGCTTCGCCGACCGATCTTCCCAACGGTCGCCGGCCGCCGTCCGCTTTTTCCCTGACAAGAAATCGCGACTCCATCATTATCCGGTGGCTAGGAAGCGCCGAGTTGTTCGGCGAGGTCTGGTAACTTGCAACGGAGCGCTGGGCCGATACGATCGAGTCATGGTCAACGACCAACCTTTTTCAGACCTCGCCGAAAGAATTGCGGTGGCGCTGAGAGATGAGAATCCAGGATGGCTCATCGATGGGTGGCATCGACTTCCGCCTGGATGGGGTTATGGTTTGCTTGTCCAATTAAAACCCGACAATTCGCTACGGAATCGCGCGTTCGAGTTCTATCTTCGGATTTGCGACAACGGTGTGCTGAGCATTAATCGGATACGGATTAGCCCCAATAGCATGGACCGATTTGGTCTGAAACTGGATGAGCCGGATTCGCTCATCCAATTGGCTCTTACCTTGGTGGGACCGCCATTTGGCGTGACGCTTGATCCAACGAAGTTCTAGGGACGTGGGGACAACGGCCGCCAGGATTTCAAATTAGGCCACCGGCGGCAAGTTAAGGTTGCCGTTTTGGCTACGATCCGTCATACTCAAGGCTGCCCGCCTGAATCGTGCCCTCCCTCCCCGAGATCCCCCTCGATGCGAAATGCCCTTCGACCGCACCATCATCGCCTAGGCATCAGCCGCAAGGAATTCCTGCAAGTCGGTTTCTCGGGCTTGCTGGGTTTGCACGTCGGCCAGCTCAGGGCCGGCGCGGCGCCGGTCGGACGGGCTGCAGCTTCCGGCCGCGCCAAGTCGGTGATTCTGGTCTTTTGTACCGGGGCACCTGCCCATCAAGACATCTGGGACCTCAAGCCCACGGCGCCGGCCGAGGTACGCGGCGAGTTTCAACCCGTCGATACCAACGTGCCGGGCATTCGGATCACGCCCCACTTGCCGCGGCTGGCGAGGCTGGCGGACAGGTATGCCATCGTGCGAAGCATGACACACAATCTGCCCGGCCACGAGCAGGGCACGCACTTCATGCTGAGCGGCGTCAACTCGTTGCCGGCCGGCGCCACTCACATGGCCAGCCGCAACGACTGGCCTTGTTATGCGTCCGGCGTTCAATACCTGCAACCGCGGGCCGATGGCTTGCCTTCGGGCGTGTCGTTGCCCACGTACTTGCACAATGGCTATGGCTTCTCCGGCCAGAACGGCGGCTTTCTGGGCAGCGAGTTCGACCCTTGGCAGCTCACTCGCGATCCCAACGCGGCCGACTTCCGCTTGCAGGAATTGGATCTGCTGCCGGGGCTGACCGTCGACAGGCTGTCCGACCGCCGCAGCCTCTTGGCCAAACTCGACGACAAGCGGCGCGACCTGGCGGCGACGGCAACCGCGCAGGACCGTTCGGCCCGCTTCGACAACGCGTTCACGCTCTTGACCGAAGGGGCCAGGTTCCGCGAAGCCTTCAATCTCGACGCCGAGCCGGCCGCGTCGCGCGACCGTTACGGCCGCCACGCGTTCGGACAATCGTTGCTCCTTGCGCGGCGGCTCGTCGAGGCGGGCATGCCGGTCGTGCAGGCCAACATGGGCTCGATGAACAACTGGGACACGCACGGCTCGAACTTCGCGCAGCTCAAAGACCGCTTGCTGCCCCCGCTCGACCAGGGACTCGCGGCGCTGTTGGAAGACTTGAAAGCCAGCGGTTTGTTCGACGAGACGCTGGTGGTCGTGACGGGCGAATTCGGACGCACGCCGCAAATCAACCCCGGCGCCGGGCGCGACCACTGGTCGGGTGTGTTTAGCGCCGTGTTCGCCGGGGCCGGCGTCCGCGGGGGGCAAGTGATCGGCGCAAGCGATGCCCAGGCCGCCTGGCCCGCCACGCGCGGATGGTACCCGGCGGACCTGGGTGCCACGGTTTATAGCGCCCTTGGCATCGATCCCGACAGCCAGATCATCGACCGCCTTGGTCGACCTCACCGCTTGAACGCGGGCGAAGTCATCGCGCCGCTCTACGGGTGACCCGCCGCCGAGGAGGCAACGACCATGTTCGAACCGTCGCACCGTCCGTCGCGCCGCGAATTGCTGGCAACGATGGTGGGAATGTACGGACTTTCTCTGCCGGCGTTCCTGCAGTCGAAGTCATTGGCGGCGTCGTATGGCGCGACGCGCATCGGCAAAGCGAAATCGTGCATCATTCTCTATTGCTGGGGCGGAATGAGCCATCTTGATTCGTGGGACCCAAAACCGGAGGCGCCCATCGAGGTACGCGGCGAGTTTTCACCGATACCGACG
>DATLQY010000325.1:0-6396 GCA_035534975.1 Pirellulales bacterium | reverse complement strand
TCAAGTCTGCGCCCATCGAAAGCGATCGCCGCAAGAGGCCGAGGACATGAGTTCGAAGCGATCAAGTTCCACGGTTGGCGACGGCGGATTTGGCTCTCCTCTAAGAATCCCATCGGGTGCCCAGACGAACATCGAGTCGATCATGGCAATCGAACACGAATTCGTCCGGCTCCGCTCCTGGAATGATCGTTTCGGGGAGGTAATCACTCGGTACGCTGGTAATATGGGCTTCGCAGCCGCCCACCTGTTCGGCTTCATTGGTTGGGTTTTCGTAAACTCCGGATTGATCCCCGACTTCGACCCGTTCGATCCGTATCCATTCTCCCTGCTGGGCCTGATCGTTGCGTTGGAGGCTGTGTTTCTCTCGACATTCGTCTTGATGACCCAAAAGTGGCAGACTCGCCAAGCCGACCATTGGGCACACCTGAACCTGCAAGTTGGCTTGCTGGCCGAACAGGAGACCACGAAAATGTTGCAAATGCTGGCGACGGTTTGTGACCACCTGGGCATGAAGACTTCGCATGATGGTGAATTGAAAGAAATGATCGAGAAGACGCCTGTGGCCGACTTGGCTGAGGAACTGGCCCACAACCTGGAAAATGCTCGTGAGTCGGTCGAAAATGCAACCGATGTCAATCCGACATGAACACGCCGCTCGGAGCTTCGCCGTCATTGCGCCGCCCTAACTCGTCGCGGGCGGGAAGGCGCGGGACGTTCCTTGGCGCAGCCGCCACGGCAATCGAAACGAAAAAGGCAGCCCGCCACCGCCCGCCGGCAGCCGTCTCGGCGGCTGTGGCGTAGTGAGTAAAACGGGATAAGGGCCGGTGGTCGCAGCCTACGTCGAACCAACCGGTGGCGGCGGCTCCTGCCCCCTCGACGTCGGTCCGCGGGGCAACGCGTACCCGCGCTCGGCATGCGCGGCCGCCGCGGCCCAGATCTCGCGGCCTTCCACCAATCCTGAAGCCAAGTCCAGGCTTAGGCGGACACCTGCACGGCGGGCCGACGCCCTTGTGCTGTCCGCCAACGACTGGCCTTTATCACACGCGCTGCCATCGGGATCTGTGGCCGACTTGGCTGAGGAACTAGCCCACAACCTGGAAAATGCTCGTGAGTCGGTCGAAAATGCAACCGCTGGCAAGCGGCTCTCCACACGACAAAACAACATCAGGCTACGGAACAATCCTCCTCGCGGTATGCAATTTGCGGCGTTGTAGCTACTTCGCGATGAACAAGCCGATCGCAACGCCACTGAATACTAGACGTGGGAATCCAATCAGATTAAGGAGAATACGATGCCCGCTCGATGGTTGATCGTTGCCGTGACCGTTGGCGCTTTGTTTATTGAAGCCGGTTCCGCGAAGGCGCAATTCGGTCGCGGCGGCTATGGTTACGGCGGATACGGCTTCGGCGGCTATGGCTTAGGCGGCTACGGTGCCGGCAGCACGCCCATGGGGAGCGCGATGGCGGGCTCCGGCATCTATATGATGGGGGCTGGGAGATTCATGCAAGGGGCTGGGCAATTCAATGCGCTTTCCGGGCAAGGGGCGATCAGCTATCAGCAGGCCTATAGCATGGCGCTCGACAACCGCTTGAAATACGAACAGACCTATTTCCAAGCGCGGCGGGAAAACTCCAGCGCGCGGGCCGAAATGGCCGCGATGCGCCCGCATTATACTCCCGAACGCTACGCCGCCGCCAACCGTGCGCGCATTCCCGGCCGGCTTTCGCCCTCCCAGTGGGATCCGGGCAGTGGAGTATTCGTTTGGCCACAGAACCTCGCCAGCGACGAATTCGCCAATGACCGGAGGCCGATTGAAGCGCTGTTCGAGGTGCGCGATGCCGATCCAAGCGCGGCCGGTCTAGGAACCACCAACTACCGCCAGATCAGGGTGGCCGTCACGATGTTGTTCGACCACCTGCATTCGCTCATTCATGAGATGAGCCCGGACGAATACATCCCGTGCAGTAAGTTCCTCAAGAGCCTCGAATATGAGGCCCGCTTCGTCGCGCCAGGCGCCGAGGCCGGAGTGCCGCCTTCTGATTCCGCCTCTCGTTGACTCGACCCGTAACACAAGCCAGCGGTCTCGGCCGCTAGGCCGTGTCCCAGTCAGACGGGGCTTTACATCGGTGCACGCGTCGCCTGCACCACACGGGTTGAATGGGACGTCGGATGATGAACACGTTTTTGTCGGCTTTTTCCCCCGGGGCGGCTTGCGGCCGCGCATCCGTTCGCGGCTGCGAGCCCGGAGGTGGCCAACGCTGGGGTAGTATCACGCGCTTCGCGCGGATAACAGAGGAAGGAGTGGCTTTCCGGGTAGCACATGGACACTGGGAAAAAAACGGTCAACTTGAACTTTTGTCCAAGCACGAAAAATTCCGTTCCGGCAGGGCGGCAACAGCGCCGTGGCGGGGCGGCGACAGCGCCGCAACGCCGGCGATCGCACCGAAAGGGCAACCCCTAATTCGCCAATGTTCCAACCGAGTCGCTTCGATGAGACGCAACCCGGGGCCGTGGGCGGTCGCACCGGCAGACGGACCGTGAATTCGCTGCCGTGGTATCCGTACGCAATACGCCCACGGTCAGCGGCACAGCGCCGCCAGAGTTTCCTGGACGCGGCGGATGTCGATCGGCTTGGCCAGGTGCGAATCGAAGCCCGCCTCCTCGGCAAGCTTCACATCGCTGTCTCGCGCGTACCCGGTCACGGCGACCAGCCGAACGTGTTCGAATTGCGGATCGAGGCGAATGTGTTGCGCCACCTCATAGCCGTTCATGCCCGGCAACCCGATGTCCATCAAAATCAGGTCGGGCAGGAACGCGCGGGCCACTTCCAGGGCGGCCGGCCCGTTGTGGGCCGTCCTGACCTCGTGCCCAAGCTTCTCCAACAACAGGGCCGTACTGTCGGCAATGTCGAGATTGTCGTCGACCACAAGTACGCGCTTTGAACTCGCCGGGGCGGCCGGGGGCGTCGAACTCGCGCCATACTGCGCGGTGGGCGGCTGGATCGGCAGACGGACCGTGAATTCGCTGCCGTGGCCCAACCCGGCGCTCTTGGCCTCGACCGTCCCGTCGTGCATCTCCACGAGTCGCCGGACCAGGCACAACCCGATACCCAATCCGCCTTCCGAGCGCTCCAGCGAGCGGTCGCCCTGCGCAAACAGGTCGAAAATGTTGGGCAGCACGTCGGCGGCGATGCCGATACCCGCGTCGCGCACGCGGATGAGAATTTCACTGGTCGGGTCACGGCCGTCGCTCGCCGTCACACCGGGGGGCTGACGCCCCCCGCTCGCCAATGTGCCGCTCGCCCATTCGACGGTCAGCCAGATACGGCCGCCTTGGTCGGTGTACTTGGCGGCGTTGTTCAGCAAATTCACGATGACTTGTTCCAATCGCGTCGGATCGGCGTCGACCCAGATTGGCTCGGGGGGCAGCGTCACGGTCAGCGCGTGCCGCATCCGGTCGAAGAGCGGACGGCATGCCGCGACCGCCTCTTCGACGGCAGCATGGACCTCCAAATGCGTTCGATTCAGTCGTATCCTGCCGGTCGAAATCCGCGAGATCTACAGCAGATCGTCGACGAGATGGGTCAGGTGCGCGACCTGACGTTCGATCATCTTGAGGGCCAATTGTCGCACCGGATCCTCGGTTCCCCGCAGGGCGAGAAGTTGTGCCGCGTTCGCCGTCGCGGCCAATGGGTTGCGTAGCTCGTGCGACAGCATCGCCAGGAATTCGTCCTTGCGTCGGTCGGCGTCGGCGAGCCGATCGCGTAGTCGCGTCATCTCCGTCAGGCGGCCTGCTTCAATGGTCTCATGATAGCGCGTCTGAAGGAACGTTTGGCCCAGGGTCGCCAGCAGATCGGCATACACTTCCAGGGTGGCCCGCTTGACCGGATGTTCCAGGCGTGCCATCCGCCAGACGGCTGCCGGTGAGAGGCCAAGCTGCTTGGCCGCTTGCTCCAGCGGCAGTTGTTCGGGGTACTGTTCGAACACCTGGCCCGCGACCAGCGCCCCCAAGGGATGTCCGCCCAGCACCAGCGGCACGGCGAAATGCACCAGCCCCGTTCGGTCGCGCGCCACGACAAAGCCGCCTCTGGCCAAGGCGTCGGCAACGCAGTTGCACGGCTTGAACGGCGCCAGGGAGAAGGGACATCCGGCGGGCGAACGGGGAACGTAAGCCCCCTGTTGGGCCTCAACAGGGGGCTGACTAGCCCCGCTTGCCTTGTGCAAGAGACTCCACGTCGGTCGAGGGTTGATGTATTCCCCGATCAGGCGACCGTTCGCATCGGCGAGTACGAGAGCGAGGTTCGTGGCGCGGGCGTATTTTGCCAGCCCGTCTTGCCAGAGCGCCGGGTCCAGAAGGCCGGCACGGATGGCCGCCGGCAGTTGGGCGCCGATCGGCTGCCGAGAGGGATCGCCATTCGCTTCGTCGCAGTCGTGCTCCAGCACACGATGGTCCGGGAGGGGCATGGCTTCCTTTCAACTTCACGCGGTCGTTCCCTACATATGCCGTCGCGGTGGCCAATTCTTACGTTGCTTTGGGGAGGCCGCCCTGGCCGCTTCGCGGCAAATCGGGGCTGAGCCGCGCCGGCGCGCGGCTCAGAAGTCCATAATAACTCTGGAACGGCAGCACAGGCAGGGCTTTGCCCTCTTCCAGCGGCAAGAGGCTGATACCGCCCGGCCCGATCGTGTACTCGCGCGTGACGAACTCATGTTTGCTGCCCCGCGCCTTGGCCACGGTGATGGCGCGGCGCAGCGAATTGCCCAGCTCCACGAAGTTCATCAAGATGAGGTTATCCACGATTGAGCTGATGGCGAAATCCGGCATGTAGTTCGACAGGCCGAACAGCTCGGGATTTTCATAGTTGAAGAAGGTCGTCAGCAGCTTGTTTTTGCTATAGGCCACCAAGGAATGGATGAAATCGCGGTACAGCCCCTGGTCCGAGAGAGCGTTGCTGTAGCTCGTCATGCCGTCAATGAGCAGCCGTTCGATCTTGTGTTCCTCGATGGTCCGGATGATGAGATCGAAGTGAGCGTCAATCTCCAACTCTTGAGGAGAATCGTAGAGGACCTGGATCATCCCCGTGTCGATCTGCTCTCTCAGGTTCATGCCGAGGGTCGCGGCATTGCGCAGGATCTGCGCCGGGTGCTCATCCAGAGAGACCAGCAAGCCGCGCTTACCCTGTTTCACCGCTCCTTCCAGCAACAATTGCACGCCGAGCACGGTCTTGCCGGCGCCCGAGATGCCCACGACCATGGTGGTGGATCCGTCGTAGATACCGCCGCCGATCAAGGCATCGAGCGGCGCGCAACCAATGGGCGAGCGTTTGTCGGAGGTGGGCTGAAGCGGGACGCCACGCGCCCGGAGTTGCACGCGGCGGAAGACCTGCAACCCCTTGCCGTCGGTGATGTGCAACGTGTGCTTGCCGTCTTCATAGTCCTGTCCGCGGCTTTTCATGACTTCCAGGCTGCGGTGGACACTGCGGTGGTGCTGTTCGCGCTTCAGGATGATCACGGTGTCCGCGAGGAATTCCGCAACCTCAAATGTGGAGGACCGCTCATGATGAGCGGGGATCTCGTGGGAGAGCATCGCCGTCAGGTTCTCGCGTTGCAGCCCATCGATGAGCTGCTGTAACAACTCGCGAAAGGAGGTCGACCCGTTGTCACCGGCGCCGTTGCCGGTCGAGAGCGAGCGTAACAACGAAATGCCGTCAATGAAGACCCGTTGCGCGCTCATGTCCGCCGCGGTTTCAAGAAGCAGGCTGTCCGGCGAGCGCAGCTCCTGGTCGAGCACCTGCGGACTCGTGAAGATGATTTTCAGCTTGTTCCGCCGCTGCAGCTCGTCCAGGTCCCAGCCGAAGCCCGCGGCATCCCGGATGACCTTCGTTGGGGACGTCTCAAAGACCACGATGATGCCTGGCTCGTCGTGCTCGGTAATCCCCCGGAAGATGAATTCCATGCCTAGCAGGGTCTTGCCCGTGCCGACCGCGCCTTCGACCAGGATCAGGTTGCCCTTGAGAATGCCGCCCAAGAAGATTCCGTCCAGGCCGTAAATGCCCGTTTGGATCAGATCCCTTTCAGACATGGTTCATTTCCTTTTCCGCGATTTCGAAAACAATCAGCCGCTTCAATGCCAGAATCCGAAGACGGGACAGCCTCTGTAGCCCCGGAGCCGGCTGCGCCGGCCAATGTCGGAAAGGATGTTCCTTGGGAGGGAACGCCCTCCGTGGCGCTGGCGTGTGCTGCCAGACGACGTCGCACCCGCTTCCCGGAACGCCACGGAGGCAATCCTGTTCGGCACAAGTTTTGCGACGCAACGGCCCCGGAATTTAATCGCCGATCGCGATCAAATCGAGTGAATTCGGCACGCAATTTGCGCATCCAAAACGACACGGTCGGAAT
>DATLQY010000324.1:0-5937 GCA_035534975.1 Pirellulales bacterium | reverse complement strand
CCGCCGGAGGTCGAGTCTTCGAGGTACGTCTTGCGCTGGATCTCGCTGAGCGTCTTGGGCTGCGAGAAGTACTGGGCACCGTTGCCGTCCTGGTAATCGCCCACCCACTGCCCCGTCTCGACCAGGTCCTGCAAGAGGTCGCGGTCATGGTCCGAGAGCATGTGCTTCAGTCCGAGCTGGCCGAGCAGCTTGTGCTTGAGCCAGACGCCGCTGTAGGCCCTTTCCAGTTGGCTCTGCTCGTAGGCCGGGCGGCCGTCGAACGTGACTTCTTGACCGGCCAGCGGATGGTTGGTGGGCCGGCCGTCGAGCCCCTTGGCCGGGTAGACCTTGCGGCCCTTGGTCGAGTCGTACTGTTCGCTGGCGCGCTTCACGCGCGGCTCGCCGGCCGCGGCCGGGCCAAAAATGTCGGCCGGCTGCGTCGCGGAGTTCGCGCGCGTGCCCGGCGCTTGGGTAGCGGAATTCGCGGGACTTCCGAGCTGGTGCCCGCTCGGCGTAGCGGAATTCGTGAGAATTCCGACCGGTGCCGAGCCGTCGATCTTGGCCGTGGCCGAATTCATGACGATCTCGTCGGGCCGCGTGGCGGTGACGTTCAGCGCGGCCAGCCGTTGATCGAGCGCGGTGTCGATGAAGCCGGCGAGTTTGTCGAGCGGGCTTTTCTTGTCGGCCTTGGCGGTGGTGAGCTTGAGGTACTTCTTGCGCGACAGCTCGCCCGAGGCCAGCTTCTCGGCCGCCAATTGCCGCACCGCTTTCTTGTCGGCGCCGGAGTCGAGGCCGAACTTTTCGATCAGAAACGCTTTCAATGCGTTCATGGGTGGAATCCTTGTGGGGTTAAGAGTAGGGTGGGACAAGATCGCGGAGCGATCGCCGGCCCACCATTGCCGTACGCGACGATTGGTGGGCCCTCGCTCGCCTATGGCGAGCTTGTCCCACCCTACACGCTTTGTTACCGCCCGAACTCTGAAACGATCTCGGCCAGTGCGGCCGATTCGTCGTCGTGTTCGCGCTGCCGTTCGATCCGCGAAATGGCGCCGTCAACTTTCCGGCGGGTGTTGCGTAGCGCTTGCCCAAGAGTCTTGAGCTCGCGCAATTCGTTCGTGGCGGCGAATCGGCCCATGGCGGTCGCGAGCAGACGCTTGCAACTCGCAGCGATCGAATTGGCCGCGCCGGCATCGGGCGCCATGCCGATCGGCGCGCCGCTGCCTCCGCCGTCGCTCATGTCGTCTTCCGGGTCGGTCAGAGGCTCCTGCTTCCCGTCGAGCACCGCCTTGAGCTTTTTGATGGCCGTCTTGGCCATCGACTTGTGGCCCGGCGTCGATTCGTCGTGCGATTTGATCGCCCGGCCGTGTGCGATCGCCTCCTGGATGACGGCCGCGTTTTCGGCCGAGACCGCCCGGCCCGATTTGCCCTTCGCGGCGTGGGATTGCCGGTTTCCCCCAGTCCTATCGGCTCCGCTTGGGCCGTCGACCGTGTAGGCGTTCAAATCGTCCTGGCCGTCGCCGCTGTCGCCGCCCGTGTCGAACAGCCCCTTGACGCAGCGGTAGCCCTTATCGGCCAGGCGCGCGACGTCGGGGTGCGCTTCGTCGTCGTTGGCGATGGCCTTGTAGTTGGCCGCCGCCGCTTGGAGCCTTTTTTCGTTGGCGGCCGAGAATACCCGTCCGCTCTTGTAGGTTAGGCTTTCCAGCCTGACGGCGTCGCCGGTCGGACTTTCCGGCCACTCGCCGTCGCGGGCGGCCTGTCGATGCAAGGTCTTGTCTTCGGGTTCCATGGTTTCAATGACATCCTGGATGTGGCCTTGGGCTTTGGTTGCCTCGTCGGCGATGAGGGTCGTTGCGTCGGGATTGGCCGCGATGGCCGCACAGTGGCCGAGCGATTTCTTGAGCATTTTCACGCACCATTTGGTCGGTGGTGAGTCGCGCCGCTTCGCTGAAGGCGGATGGCCAAGGGCAAGGGGCGAGATTTCGGATTGCGAATTTCGGATTGCGGATTGGATTTCAAATCCGCGATCCGCAATCCGCGATCCGCAATTCCGTCCGACTCCACCACTCACCAAAACCGGCCGCGCGTCGAACATGGCCCCGGCCCACGCCCTGACGAGCGGGTGATGGAGCTTTTCGCGGCTGAACTGGGTGATCACGGCGTCGGGGTTCGAGGGGACGCTGACGAGCGAGACTTCGAGAATCTTGAAGGCCGTGATGTGGAAACCGCTGAAGGCGTCCTTGGCGTCGAGCGGCTCGAATTCGTCGGGCAGAAAGCCGTGCGAGATGCGCAGCGCCCCGTGTTCGGCCAGGAGCGCGGCGTCTTGCCCCAGCGCCGTCGCGGCGATGGCGAAACTGCCCGTCAGGCTGGTCTTGGTCCGTTTACCCTCTTTCAGCAGCCGGCCGATCGGCTCGGTGGTCAGGTGCTGCCACAACAAGGGCGCGGCCGGGTCGAGCTCGGCCCCCTTGGTTTCCAACACGTCGCCGTCGCGGTCCTGCCGCGTGGTCGTGATGACGGCGGGAAACGTCGCGATCGTGTGCGGCGGCAGCGCATTGCCCTGGGCGGCCTTGATCGCGTCGGAATCGTCGCCGATCGCCATATCATCGGCGTGGTAGACCAACCGGCTCTCGGCCTCTTTAAGCATAGTGTCCCAGGCATCGGCCGAGATATCGCCGAGGACCTTCGACGGGCAAACTCCGCCGAGGCAGGCAGTCAGTTCGCGCAGGAAGGGCGCCGCGGTCGAGATACCACGGTGCGTCGTGCGCCGCCGGACGGAGGCCAGGAGGTTTTGGAGATTCATGCTTGGACACCACGGATGGCACGGATGACAAGAGCGAGGAGGGGAAGCGGGGAAGAGGAGATTTGAAATCAGACGCCTTGGCGTCCTCACCTTTTCCCCTCTTCCCCTCTTCTCCTCTTCCTGCCCTGCCGAATCGTCTTTTCGCAATCTAGCGGACGCTTGGCTTGGAGCGGCGCGAGTTCGTTTCTCAACGGAACGCGGATGGAACGGATGGAACGGATGGAACGGATGACAGAAGCGAGGAGGGGAAAAGGGGAAGCGGGGAAGAGGAGATTTGGAATCAGACGCCTCACCTTTTCCCCTCTTCCCCTCTTCTCCTCTTCCTGCCCTGCCGAATCGTCTTTCCGCAATCTAGCGTGTGGTTGGCTTGGGGTCACAATTGGGGTTGATCTGCTCCGCCGTCCGGCTGATGCGGTCATGGCACGCGCCGACGCGCGCGTAGCACCGAAGGTGCGTCATTCGAAAGCCCAGGGGGCATCGCCCTGGGAACGCCGCGATGAGAACGGTCGTCAGCCCCAACGGGCCGTAACTCGCATGTGACGACAAAGGGTTTCGCCCCGTTGGGGCAAAATGGAGGGGACGTCGTCCCAGGGCTCCGCCCTCGTTGTACTACACATCCTTTGCAGCTACCGGATGCCGGTTTGCCCCGTTCACGGGGCTTCCGCGCAGCGGTATTCGGCCCGGCGTTTACGCCGGGTTCGCGAACCGCCCCACTTGACTTTCTTCCAGCCCCGTTCACGGGGCTTCCAGGATGGCTTAAGCCAAGCAAATGGTAAGCCCCGTGAACGGGGCTGAATACACAATAATGTGCTCCCGTTTTCCCCGGCATGAATGCCCAGGGCTATGACCGCTTCGCGGGAAGCCCCGTGAACGGGGCGGTGCATCACTCGCGACTTGTGTAGAACAACGAGGGCTCCGCACTAGGTTGCGTTGACCAAGAAACCTGTTTGCCCTGAAAGGGCGCGACCGGGTCGCAGCCTCAATCTCGTCGATCCCGCCTCGCAGTCTCACCGTCGATCGGGCTTGGGTCGCCGCGGAGTGCGATCGTGTCCATTTTCATTCAGCGATCGCGTCCCCAGTTTCGTTCCGCTCCGCAAGTCAAAGCCGCAGCCGACGCAAAGCACCGCGTTTTCGGCCAGCGCCTTGCCGCACTCGGGGCAGGCGTTGGTCGCTGGCTCGGCGGGGGCCGCGGTGAACGGCGTCACGACGGCCCTGGGGGCCGCGGCTTGCAAGCCGTACTCCTCCTTGGGCGGCGCCGGAGCAGGTGCGTTGGCCGGTGCGACCCATACGGTGCTCGACAGAGCGTATTCCGTATCCGGCGCTTGGGGCACGGCCTCGCTCGGTGCAGGTTGGTTCGGCGAGGGTTTCGGGTTCGGCGGCCCAGACGCCACGATCGCCGCGGCCATCTCTTCGGCCATCTCCGTCTTCCTGGTTGTCGCTTCGGCGGGAATCGTGAGCACAGCGCCGCAATGCGGGCACTTCGTCCGCTTACCGGCGAGATGATCGCCCGCGACAAGTTTTTTGCCGCACGCGCATGTGACTTTCAAGGGCATCGTGCCACCGTCAAAAACGACAGATGGGACCGTCGGCGTTCTTACTTGACTGTAACCCCGCGAGACAAAACCCGCAATGGTTTTGCCGAGCCGGAGGCGTGTCGCGTTCAGCGTTCGATCGCGCAGTTGGGCAAGGCTTGTTGCACTTCGGCGTCAAGGTAGCGCGAGACTCGACTGTACCCCAGTTGCAATGTCTCAAGCTTTGCGAGCCGCTTCAGACGCGGCAAACTCGCATCGCCCACACGCGTTTCGCTCAGCCACAACAACTTCAAGTTCGTCAGGCCGTCGAGATGGGCAAACCCCTCGTCGTCAACGCGTGTCCGATCGAGGCGCAACAGTTCCAGGTTCGTCAGCCCGCGCAAATGGACCATGCCGGCGCCCGTCACGCGAGTTCCACCCAGGTCCAAGGATTCGAGCCGCGTGAGCCCCGCGAGATGTGCCAGGCCTTCATCCCCGATATTGGTCTGACGCAAGTGCAAGTGTTTCAAACTCGCCAATGGCCGCAAGTCGACCATGCCCACATTCGTCACGTTTGTCCCTCTCAGAGTGAACGACTCAAGCCTCGTGAACCCACCCAGATGGACAAGACCGGCGCCTGTCGCGCGAGTTCCTCCCAGGTCCAAGGATTCGAGTCGCGTGAGCCCCGCGAGGTGCGCCAGCCCGTCGTTCCCGATGTTGCCGCGCAGGTTCAATTCCTTCAAATTCACCAGCCCTCGCAGGTGGACCATGCCCGCGTCCGACACTTGCGCTGAGCCCAGGGTCAACGATTCCAGCTTCGTCAGCCCGGTCAGTTGGGCCAGGCCGGCGTCGGTGATTCCGCCGCCTGAAAGGTTCAGGCGCTCCAGGTTGGTCAGTCGAGCCAGTTGTGCGAGCCCCGCGTCGGTGATCGGCCTGTGGGCGAGATCGAGCACTTGCAGGCGAATCAAACGACCAACGTGCTTCATCCCGGCGTCGGTCACGTTGGTATCGACGAGATCCAACCAGTGCAGATTGTCAATCTCGCACACCACTTCGAGGTCGGCATCCGACAGTCGTTTCGGACTGGGTGTGCCGCGCGGGACCGTGAAGTTCGAAACGCGCGCGACGTCGCGGAAGTAATCGTCGCCAAGGTAGCGCCGAAGCCAGTTCGGTCCACGTTGGCCGTGTGGCGCGTCGGGAGTGGCCGTGAGGTCGGATTGATCGTCGTAAGTCACGCGACCGTAGTGGAGATTGACGACGGCCACGGCGGCGCGCATTCGATGGACGCGATTCACCCTGAGTGCCGCGCCGAAAAGCAAACCGCACAGGGTCACGACGAAGAAGAGCGTTTTGAGGCTGAACTGCGCCCAGCGCCGCTTGGGCCGCAGGAGCGTCGCGATCTTCGTCGACGTTTTGACCATGAGCACCAGCATCCCGCGCCGCGGGGCGGATGGCAAGAGCGGTTGCGATGGTTTTCGGTGAGACTGGGCACGCTACGGCAGTGATCCATGCTACGTCTCATTTTAGCTGACCGGAAGAGGCGGTAGGAGTCCCAGTTTATTTGCCCGCCCAGACCCCGCCCGGAGCCCGCCTCGACCCCGCCCGCGCGCATAATTCTAGAACCCCGCCCCTTTCCTTGGGACCGGTGAG
>DATLQY010000323.1:0-15760 GCA_035534975.1 Pirellulales bacterium | reverse complement strand
GGGACCTTGCCCGACGGGCGTTTACACTGGAATGTTCGCGAGAATGCTGATTCCCCTGGAGGAAGAGGACGTGCTTGTGGTGCCGCGCCACGCGGTCCGCAGCGTTGGGCAACTGGAACTGGTTGACACCGTCGAGCACGGTCATCCGCGCCGCCGAGCGGTCCGCACGGGACGTGTCCTCGGCGAGAACGTCGAGGTCCTTTCTGGGTTGCGGGCGGGAGAGGCGGTCGTCGTGCCCGCGCGGACCGGCGCGCCCCGGGAGCCAAGCCATGACTGAGGGCGCTTCCCCAGTCCAGGAGCACCAGTTCACCAACAAGATCGTCAAGGTCTTCCTGGACTCGAACCTCTCGCTGATCCTGATCTTGCTCGCGACGGTGTTGGGGCTGACGGCGCTGGGGATCACGCCGCGTGAAGAGGACCCGCAAATCGTCGTGCCGCTGGCCGACGTCTACGTCAATTTCCCCGGGCACTCGGCGGCGGAAGTGGAGCAACTGGTCACTACGCCGCTGGAAAAGATGCTCTATCAGATCGACGGCGTCGAGTACGTTTATTCGATGAGCCGCGAAGGCCAGGCGATCATAACCGTTCGCTATTACGTCGGCGAGGACCGCGAGCGGAGCCTGGTCAAGCTCTACAAGAAGCTCGACGAGCACCTGGACGTCGTACCGCCCGGCGTGAACGGGTGGGTCGTCAAGCCGGTCGAGATTGACGACGTCCCGATGCTGACGCTCACGCTCACGAGCGCGTCCTCGGACGACATGCTGCTGCGCAGGGTAGGCGAGGAAATTGCCCAGCGCTTGGCGGGCGTGCAAGAGGTGTCGCGGGCCTATGTCGTAGGGGGACGGCCGCGAGTCGTGCAGGTGCTTTTGGACCCGGACGAAATGGCGGCGCATCGCGTGTCGCCGCTGGAAGTGCAGCGGGCGATCCAGGGCGCCAACGTGCGTCTCTTGACGGGCGAATTTCGCTCCGGCGATCGTTTGCTGAGCGTTGACGCCGGGGTGCCATTCGAAGACGCTTCGCAATTGCGGGAACTTGTGATCGGCGTGTTCGACGGACAACTGGTGTTCCTGAAGGACATCGCCCAAGTCGACGATGGGCCCGGGGAAGTCGAGAGCTACGTGCGGCACGGTTGGGGGCCCGCGCGGGGTTTCACGAAGGAGGAGCATTTTCCCGGCACGATCCTGGGCGAGTCCGCTCACTCGCTTCCGTCGCCGGGCGAATACGTTCCTGGGCAACCCGCCGTCACGATCGCCGTCGCGAAAAAGAAGGGCTCCAACGCCGTTCGGGTCGCCGAGGCTGTGTTGCGCCAAGCGGAAGCGCTGCGCGGCGCCATCGTGCCGGAAGACATGGAACTGGTCCTCACGCGGAATTACGGTCTCACTGCCGATGAGAAGGTCAACGAGCTCGTGGAAGGGTTGGCGGTCGCCATTCTGATCGTCGTCGCCTTGCTGACCTTGGGCCTAGGCTGGCGCGAGGCTTTCATCGTCGCGGTGGCCGTGCCAGTGGTATTCGGACTGACTCTGGCGGTGAACCTGGTGCTGGGTTTCACCATCAATCGCGTGACGCTGTTCGCGCTGATTCTGTCGCTGGGGCTGCTGGTGGACGACCCCATCGTCGACGTCGAGAACATTGCCAGGCACTTCGCCCAACGCAAGAAGGCGACTCGCCGCATCGTCCTGGAAGCTGTCGCTGAAATCCGCCCTCCCCTCATTACCGCGACGCTGGCGGTCATCGTCAGTTTCCTGCCGATGTTCTTCATCACCGGCATGATGGGTCCCTACATGCGCCCGATGGCGCTCAACGTGCCGGTGACGATGCTCATGTCGATGCTCGTGGCGTTTACGATCACGCCCTGGATGGCTTACCATGTGCTCGGACGCAAGTACCAGTTTGGCGGGACGGAAGCCCGGCCGCACCACGATCCGCACGACCTGGAGGCGGTCAAGCAGTCGCGTTTGTACAAGGTGTTCTATCCCTTGATGGCGCCGTTGCTTCACTCGCGGTGGATCGCGTGGACGTTCCTGCTCGCCATGCTCGCGCTGACGATCGGAGCGATGGGCTTGGGTGCCGTGCGCAGCGTGCCGCTCAAAATGCTCCCCTTCGACAACAAGAACGAGTTGCTGCTGGTGCTCGATTTCGACAAGGGGACCACCCTGGAACGGTCGGACGCGGCCGTCCGCGATTTCGAGGCTTACCTGACCGGCGTGGCCGAGGTTGCCGACTACACCAGTTACGTCGGCGTGGGTTCGCCCATGGATTTCAATGGACTGGTGCGGCATTACTACCTCAGGCGGGGGGATAATGTCGCCGAAGTGCGGATCAATCTGGCCGGCAAGAAGAACCGTCTTCTGCAAAGCCATGCGATCGGCTTGACGATGCGCAACGAACTTCACGCCATCGCCCAGCGCCATCGCGCGCGGATGAAGCTCGTCGAGACGCCCCCCGGGCCCCCAGTCATCGCCAGCGTCGTTGCCGAGGTTTACGGAGAGCCGGATCATCGGTACGAGGATCTTCTCCTGGCGGCGGATACCGTGCGCGCCCGCTTGGCGGACGAACCGGGCGTCGTGGATGTCGACGACGTAAGGGAAGCGGCCCAGACCCGGCTGACCTTCATCACGGACAAAGAGAAAGCCGCGCTCAACGGCCTGACCACGGAGCAGATCGCCGGCACGCTCCGGGCCGTGCTGGAAGGAGGCACTGCGGGCCTGATCCGTAGCGACACGGAACGCAATCCTCTGCGCATCGAGCTGCGGCTGCCGGTCGACCGCCGCACCAGCGCGGCCGATCTGGCGCGGGTGGAAGTCAAGGGCGACAACGGCCAACTGGTTCCGCTGGCCGAGCTTGGCCACTGGGACACGGCCCGCGTGGACCAGACGATTTACCATAAGAACCTGCAGCGGGTCGCGTACGTGTTTGCCGAGACCGCCGGCCGGCCGCCAGCGGACGTCGTGGTGGACATCCTCACGGACAGGACCGCGCTGGACCAGACTGCCGAGGGTGTCCAACGCGTCGGCAATGGTTGGGTGACCACCGGACCGGCGCGGCCCGTCGGCGAGCGAACGTTTCTCTCCAACGGCGGCGGACTTTCGTGGGCCGTACCGGCCGCCTTTACCGTGGACTTTGCCGGCGAGGGGGAATGGAAAATCACATTGGACGTCTTCCGCGATCTCGGCCTGGCCTTCGGCGCGGCGATGATCGCCATCTACATTCTCCTGGTCGCTCAAATGGGCTCGTTCACCATTCCATTGGTTGTCATGTTGGCAATCCCGCTGACGATTCTAGGCGTCATGCCGGGCTTCTGGCTGCTCAATACGCTGAATGCCCAGCACGTCGGGGGCTATCTCGATCCGATCTATTTTACGGCCACCGGAATGATCGGCATGATTGCCCTCTCGGGCATCGTGACCCGGGACTCGATCATTCTCGTGGACTTCATCCACTTGTCGCTGGGGCGTGGTCGTTCGCTGTTCGAGGCGATCATGGAGAGTCGGGTGGTCCGCCTGCGGCCGATCCTGTTGACCGCCGGCGCCGCCATGCTGGGCGCCGTTCCGATTATCATTGATCCGATCTTTTCCGGTCTCGCCTGGTCACTGATTTTCGGGCTGTTCGCCTCGACGCTTTTTACGCTGTTCGTGATTCCGGTCGCCTATTGGCTTTTGTATGCCAACAAGCCCGGCCATGGGTTGCCGCTCTCGGCCATGGAACAAGAGGACTCGACAAACGCGCCCGCGGGTATCTCCCAGGTTGACACGCCAGGAGGCTAAAAATGCGAAACCAATCCATGCTGCGCACGCGTTCTCGCCGCGATTTCCTCAAGCGGTCCACGGCCTAGGCCATTCGAGATGGCCAATCGTGAACGGACCGACAAAGCCCCAACCGATTAATTGCACCCGATGGAGCCGGATCATGAAACTGCTCATCGTCGGAGGCGTGGCGGGGGGCGCTTCCGCGGCCGCCCGTGCCCGTCGTCTTTCGGAAGATTCCCAAATCGTTCTAATCGAGCGCGGGCCCGACGTGTCGTTCGCCAATTGCGGCTTGCCGTACTACATCGGCGGCGAAATCACTGGCCGCGAGAAGCTGCTCGTCGTGACCCCCGAGCGAATGCAGGTACGCTACAAACTCGACGTGCGAGTTCGTTCGTCGGTCGAAGCCGTCGACCGCCAGGCGAAAAAGGTTCGCATCCGCGAGCTTGTTACCCAACGCGTGTACGAAGAATCCTACGACAAACTGGTCCTGGCGCCGGGCGCCGCTCCGATTCGTCCACCGCTGCCGGGCATCGACTTGCCGGGTGTTTTCACGTTGCGGAACCTGCAAGACATGGATCGTATCAAGCAGCGGCTGGACGACGGCGTGCGGCAGGCAGTCGTCGTCGGCGCTGGGTTCATTGGCCTCGAACTGGTCGAGAACCTCGCTCGCCGCGGCATCGCCACCACGGTCGTCGAGCTGCAGGATCAGGTGCTGCCTCCGTTCGACAAGGAGATGACGACGCCTATTGCCGAACACCTGGCAACCCAGGGCGTCAGCTTATTGCTCGGTCAATCCGCTGACGGATTCGAGCCGACTTCCGATGGACTCAGCGTTCGATTGAAGTCTGGCCAACGCTTGTCGGCTCAACTCGTCGTCTTAGGCGTCGGCGTGCGGCCGGAGAACAAACTGGCCGTCGATGCCGGCCTGGAGGTAGGAACTCGCGGCGGAATTCGGGTCAATGAGCACCTTCAGACGAGCGACCCTGATATTTATGCCGTCGGGGATGCTATCGAAGTCACGGATTTTGTGACGGGCGAAGCAACTCAAGTGCCGCTGGCGGGTCCAGCGAACCGTCAAGGCCGCATCGCCGCCGATCACATCTTCGGGCGGGCTGCGCGGTACCGCGGGACGCAAGGCACGGCCATTTTACGCGTTTTCGAAAGGACCGCGGCGATGACCGGCGCCGCGGAGAAGGTTCTGCGACGAACCAGGCTCCCCTACCGGACCGTCTACATCCACCCATTGCAACACGCCGGGTACTATCCGGGTGCGGAGCAGATGACGCTGAAGCTGCTGTTTGACCCGAAGACGGGGCGCATTCTCGGCGCCCAGGCCGTGGGCGGGGCCGGCGTCGACAAACGGATTGACGTGCTGGCGGTCGCGATCCAGGCGGGAATGACAGTCTTCGACCTCGAGGAGATGGAACTGGCCTACTCGCCGCAATACGGATCGGCGAAAGACCCGATCAACATGGCGGGGTTCGTGGCCGGCGGATTGTTACGCGGCGAGCACCCCCAGGTTGATGTCGCGGCCCTGTTGGCGATGCCACCGGCCGAGCGCCCTTTTTTGGCCGATGTGCGTACGCCCCAGGAATTCGCCAGCGGACATATCCCTGAAGCCGTCAATATTCCGATCGATGAACTACGATCTCGCTTGGGCGAGATCCCCAAGGACAGGGAGATTGCCGCTTATTGCCAGGTCGGGCAAAGGGGCTACTTGGCGACCCGCATTCTTCGACAGGCGGGATTCCGCGCGGTGAACCTGAGCGGCGGTTATAAGACCTACCAACTCTTTCATCCAAATGTCAACGGCGCGGGTTGAAGCGACACGCAAGCGGTCATCCGGCACGAAATCAGCTTGATTGAAACCAGTTGACACGCCGGGATCCTAAACACCACATGCTAGGCCACCGCCGTAGGAACGAGTCGCTTGATCATTGTGACCTTCAGTGCGTCGTTCACGACGAGGCACGAAACCATCGCATAACCGAATATGGCGAGCATCTGCTCCCACGGCAGCGGCGCAAGGCCCGGGAGACCCATGAGCGCCAGGATCGAGCCCGCGAGCGCCTCAGCCGTTAGGGCCGCGATGAGGCTCTTGCTGGGCATCGTCGCCCAAAACCAGCGCCGTTCGCGCGCGGACACTACGGAGAACACCGCAAAGTAGAGTAAGATCAGGAAGCTGAACGTGTGGAGAGGTTTGTCGTTGACGTCCTCGATCGGTGCCAAGTCGAAACTCGACCAGCAGAGATACAAGAAGAGCAGCGCCTCCGCGACCATCGCCAAGCCCAGCACCACGGACACCGTAATGAAACCGCCGATGTTCCATGTCTCCGGCTTTCTGGACGGCCGAACGCGATCGGTGGCGAGGGTGATCTTCGCGAAGTCGGTCATGAAGGTCAGCAGCAGCATCGCAAAGGCGGACACGACAAACTGACCGGTCACCACGAACGCGATAGCCACAAAGGCCGATTTCAGGATCGTCCGGCTGATCTTGTTGATGATCCACGTCAGCACGCGCTGGTAGATCGTCCTACCCTGCTCGACCAACGCCACGATATCGGTGAGTCCCTGTTCCGTCAGGACGACGCTCGCGGCCCCCTTGGCAACGTCGGTCGCAGTGCTTACGGCGATTCCCACTTCGGCCTGGCGCAGTGCCGGCGCATCGTTGACGCCGTCGCCCGTCATCCCAACCACGTGTCCCCCGGCCTGCAAATGCTGCACCACGAGATACTTGTCCTCCGGGTAGACCTCGGCGAGGCCATCGGCGCCCGCCAGCAGATCGACCGCCGTGTCGTCAGCGTGCGCGGCCGCCGCCTTCAAGTCGACGGCGCGACGGATATTCGGCAACCCGACTCCCTTGCCGATCTCACACGCAACCGCCAGCGCATCGCCGGTGAGCATCTTTACAGGAACTCCCAGATCGTGGAGTGCGGCGATGAGCTGTTGGGCATCCGGCCGTGGCGGATCGTACAACGTCACCAACCCGACTGGTCTGAGAGTGCCCGCTTCGGGACCGCGCGCCACCGCGAGCGTCCGATATCCCTTAAGGGCGGATTCACTGACACGGGCTTCCAACGCCTCGATTGCTGGGGGCTGAAGCCCGCACGCCTCGGCGACCGTTCGCACGGCCCCTTTCATCACACGCAGACGCTGCCCGTTGTGTTCGACTACGGCTTCCGTCCGCCGGTTCTTCGCATCAAAGGGTGAGAAGGAGATTGGGGTGACCGCGGGAACACCGTCGAAGACGCGATGCGCTTTCCCTGCGGCAAGGAATGCCAGATCGATCGGATCCTGGTTGGCCTCTTGCGAAGCCAGTGCGCCGGCGAACAGCACGTCGGATTCCTTGGAATTCTCCAGCGGGATTACGCCCGTGACTGCCAGTTGGTTCATCGTAATCGTGCCCGTCTTGTCGACGCAGAGCACGTCCATCGTCGCGGCATCCTCCGAGGCGCTGAGGCGTGTGACTAGCACGCCTCGCTTCGCCAGCTCCGCCGACCCGATGGCCATGCTGACGGTGAACATCACCGGCAGCGCCACGGGCACCGCGCTCATCAGCAGGACCAGCATCAGTGGGATCATCTCGAAAAGCGGCGCGCCACGGAGGAGTGACAGCACGATGACCACGGTCAGCAGCGCGCCCACGATGACGAAGAGCCAGCGGACGACCTTGGAGACCACCGCTTCAATGTGGAGCTTGGGACTCGCGGTCTGCACGAGTTGGGTGGTGCGGCCAAAATAGGTCTTCGCCCCGGTCAGCATCACCACGCTGTTGCCTTCTCCCCGGCGGACGATCGAGCCCGACGAGAGCACTCCGCCGGGAGCTTTGTCTACATCCTTCGACTCCCCCGTTAGCGCCGATTGATCAACGCTCAAGGTTCCAGTCAGGAGCTTCACGTCCGCCGGGATGATGTCGCCGGGGCGCACGCGGACGATGTCGCCGGGTACGAGGTCTCGGGCGGGAACAATCTGCCAGATCGCGTCGCGCAGCACGCGCGTGCTGACCTGGAGCCGTCGCCGCAACGCCTGCATCACGCCCGCGGCGCGCCGCTCTTGCCAAAAGCCCAGCACCGCATTGACGACCAGTAGTGCGCCCACAATCGCGAGATCGGAGTAATGCCGCAGCACGAGCGATAGAAGCATGATCAGCTCGAGCATCCACGCCGACAGGCCCCAAAATCTTCCGAGAAACTTGAGGACTGGGTGTTCTTTCCGCTCGGCTACCTCGTTGTAGCCGTGTTCCTTCCGGCGGGTATCTACTTCCGCACGTGTGAGCCCTGTCTCTGGGTTCACATGGAGCAACGTGAGCGTGTCGGGAACCGACGCCGATGCGATGTCGGGTTCCTTGCCAGTTGACGGCTTCGCGCGCGGGGTCTGAACGTCCGATTTATTTGTGACCGATTGCATCGTGATTATCTATCTAGCGACGCCTCCTAGTATTATGCCGCACTCACGCACCACCCCACGACCCGAGATGAATTCCACGGTTCACCTGATATACTTCTTATCGCACCAACATGAAAGGTCCGCATGATGCACCGTTACTTGAATCGTCCTTTGCCCGCCGATTTGGGGGCCTTGACCGAGCTGGCGCTCGACGTCTCCTGCAACTGGAACCAGACCGGCGACCGTCTCTGGAAGTTGCTCGATCGCGAGTTGTGGGAGCGCACGAAGAATCCCTACCTGATCCTGCAAGGCGTGTCTGAAAAACGCTTGGAAGAAGCGGCCCGCGACACCACCTTGAAGGACGAATTGAAGCAGCTCTTCGAGAAACGTGAGCAATACATGCGGGAACCCGGCTGGTTTGCGCGAAACCACTCGCCAGCCGACCTGCGGGGCGTCGCCTACTTCAGCATGGAATTCGGGCTTTCGGAAGCTTTGCCGATTTATTCCGGAGGGTTGGGGGTATTGGCCGGCGACCTCCTGAAGACAGCCAGTGACCTCGGCGTGCCGGCAATTGGAATCGGCCTGTTGTACCAACAAGGCTACTTTCGCCAGGTGCTGGATGCGGACGGGAGGCAGCTCGAGGCCTTTCCCTTCAACGACCCCACCAGCCTCCCCGTCGATCCGGTGCCGGATCGCGAGGGGGGATGGTTGAGAATCAAACTGGCGCTGCCCGGGCGGGAACTTTTGTTGCGCGTCTGGCAGGTGAACGTCGGCAAGGTCCCCTTGTACTTGCTCGACAGCAATGATCCGCTGAACATTCCCTGGGACCGGGCCATCACGTCCACGCTCTACACGACCGACGGGGAGCGGCGTTTCCTCCAGGAGATCGCCCTGGGGATCGGGGGCTGGCTGGTCGTCGAGTCGTTGGGGCTCGACGTCGACGTGTGCCACCTCAACGAAGGTCATGCGGCTATGGTCGTGCTGGCACGTGCCGCGAGTTTCATGCAACGCACCAGGACGACCTTCGAAGAAGCACTCTGGGCCACCCGGCCGGGCAACGTGTTTACGACGCACACTCCGGTCGAGGCGGCCTTTGATCGCTTTGATCCGAAAATGTTTGCGCATTATGCCGCCCGCATGCCCGAAATACTCGGGATTTCCCTGGAGCAGCTCATTGGCATGGGCCGGAAGAATCCCACCGACTCTCGAGAACCGTTCAACATGGCGTACCTGGCATTGCGCGGTTCGGGCTTCGTCAACGGAGTCAGCGAACTTCATGGTCGCGTCAGCCGCCGGATATTCAGCCCACTCTTCCCCGATTGGCCTTTGGCCGAAGTCCCCATCGGTTCGGTAACGAACGGAGCCCATCAGGCCTCTTGGGACTCACCATCCGCCGATCGTTTCTGGCTGAAGACCTGCGGCGTCAACCGCTGGCGGGAGGCGACGGACGAATTGCCATGCAAAATCGCGGCATCATCCGATGCGGAGATCTGGGGCTTTCGCGCCGAGTCGCGGCACCAGCTCGTGGAATATGTCCGTCGCCGGCTCGGCCGCCAGGTGCGGGAACAATGTGCCGCCCCCGACCTTCTTCGCCGCGCCGAACATGTGCTCGATCCGAACGTCCTGACGTTGGGGTTTGCCCGGCGCTTCACGGGTTACAAGCGTCCCAACCTGCTGCTGCATGACGTGGAGCGCCTGACCCGCATTCTGATGGATCCAGATCGTCCGGTGCAACTCGTCGTGGCCGGCAAGGCGCACCCGGCTGACGAGGAGGGGAAACGTCTGGTGCAGGCGATGGTTCGGTTCACCACCCGCCCGGAAGTCTTCGATCGGGTCGTGTTTCTCGAAGATTACGACATGGCCATGTCCCAGGAGCTGGTCGGCGGAATTGACGTCTGGATCAATACGCCGCGCCGTCCGTGGGAGGCTTCTGGCACCAGCGGGATGAAAGTGCTCTCGAATGGGGGTCTGAACTTCTCGGAACTGGACGGCTGGTGGGCCGAGGCCTACTCGCCCGACGTCGGTTGGGCGCTGGGCGACGGGGGCGATCATCCCGAGCCCGGCTGGGATGCCGTCGAAGCGCAGCGACTGTATTTCCTTCTCGAAACGGAAATTGTCCCGGAGTTCTACCGCCGGGATGAGGAGGGGCTTCCGAGGGAATGGATCGAGCGCGTGCGGAAAAGCATGGCACGGCTGACTCCCCGATTCAGCGGCAATCGCATGGTCCGGGAGTACGTCGAAATGTCGTACCTGAACGCCGCCCGGGCATTTCGAAGTCGCGCCGCCGATGACGGTCGGCTTGCCAGGGAACTCGTCGCATGGAGCCGGGAGTTGGCGTCGAATTGGAAGGACGTCCACTTCGGAGAGGTGCGCTGCGCCCGCGGAGAGGGCGTCTGGCACTTCGACGCGCAGCTCTATCTGGCCGACGTTGCCTTGGATTCGGTCCAAGTCGAACTCTACGCGAATCCGGTCGACGACGAAAGCCCCCTGCGGATCGTCATGTCGCGCGACGGCGCCATCCCTGGCGCTATGAACAGCCACCGCTATCTCGCCGACACCCCCGCGACCCGCCCCGCGGCCCACTATACCCCACGCGTCGTCCCGGTACACGCACATGCTCTGGTGCCACTCGAAGAGCCGCACATCCGGTGGTTCCAGGGGGCCGTGGCCATTCGAGATGACCCATCGTGAACGGACCGACAACAAGCTCGTTCATCCAAATGCTACCAATATCGTTCGTAATGGATATTGCCCGGCTGGTCGGCGTGGTCGAGCACGAATCCCCGCGCTTCGAGCACCTCGACCATGCCTTTGGGCCGCGGGTAACGCAGGCCGGACGGGCTGTGCTCGGGCAGGCCAACCATGGCCGGGCTGCCGCAAAGGTAAACATGGCTCCAATGGGGCGAAAGGGTCACGCCGCGTTCACGCTCGAACGCGCCTGATTCGACGTAGTCCTGCAAATAGCGCTTGCCGACGTAGCCCGGCGCGGCCGGATCGAGGTTTTCCGGTTCGCGGGTCGTGATCGCCATGTAACGATAGTTCGCGTACCGGCGCTCCAACTCGCGGTGGGTGGCGAGGTAGGCCAGGTCGTACCGCCGGCGGACGCACGTGACGGAGGTTACCGAACCACGATGATGGGAAGCCAGGAGCTCGGCCAACATGGCGTTGTGCGGTGCCTCGCCTGTGCCTGTCGCGACAAAGACAATCGACTCGTCACCGGCCAAGGGAACAAGCGTGTAGCGGCCGTGCGGGTGTGGGCCGACAAACAACCGGTCGCCAGGGGCCAGCCGAAACAGGCGCGGGGTCAGGCCGGGCGGATGATTGGGACCGCCAGGTACCAGCGTCAGGTAGAATTCGAGGAACGGGCAATCGGCCGTTCGCACCAGTCGTCCCTCGCTGTCGAGCAAAGGACCTGCGAACGAGTAGGCCCGTTGAATCAACTTGTCGCCCGCGTCCTGGTTTGCTCTCGGCGAGGCGGATGTTCCGAGGCTACAGGGCTCCCAAGCGCCCAGACCCAGCACGGTGTACTGGCCGGGAGTGAATTCCAGGGGCCACGCGTCAGGCCGCACCCGCAGAATTCGCAGCTCGGTGTGGACGTCGATCGCTTCGGTTACCTTGGCGTTGTAGTGCGCTTCCCGCCGATGCGCATCGTCTGAAATCGGTCGCATGTACCGCCCGCCGGTCAGGTTCGAAATGCTACGCGTGCGAAAACCCGCGCGGGAAATCGAACGAACCGCCAAGCCGTTCGCGGAAGTGCCGCCAACTTGCGGCCACCGCGGCGCGTTCCTCCCCTAGCAATTGGGCGACCCATTGATCGGTGGTGAGTAGCCGCGAGGCCAGGATTTCGGCCGCGTTCAGACCGATGCGGTAGGCCGCGAGCGAGTTTCCCTCCAGAAGCGCGTCAAATTCGAGGCGCGTCAGCCGCAGCAGCGTGGCCTCGGAGGTACACCGCACCGTGGCCCCGTGCGGCGCGTCGTGAAAAAAGCTCACTTCGCCAAAAACGCTCGAGGGGGGCAGCGTGCTGATCATCGATTCTTCCGAGCCGGGAACCTCCAGCACGACCTCGATCGCGCCCCGGATCAGCACGTAGAGCGCTCGTTCGCGATCGCCCGATCGAAGCACGACGGCGCCGGCCTGGCAATCTACCGTTTCAGAGTGATCCAGGATCTGGCCGATTTCGTCGAGTGACAAGCGGCGAAACAAAGGCACGCTTTGCAGCTCTTCGGGAAGAACTTTGATCGACATGGATTGCATCTCCTCTTACAGGTGTCCAGTTTCGTAATTCCCATCGCTTATCGCTCGACGCTCATTATACTGTGTACGGCACCGCCGTCTGCAAGGGCCGGCCCACCTGTGGTTGTACCAGACGCGGGTCGGTTCAATGGCACCCGGGGCAGCTGCCGACGGGCGCAACCAGAAATTCGTACCCGCGGGCAATCGAAAGCGCGCCGGTAAGCACGACGCACCACGCGGCCATTCGTAACAGTCGGCGGCGACCAGCCAGCGAAAGCAGGCTGGCCCCGCAACCGGTGAGTACCATGATCGGCACGGTGCCCAGGCCGAACATGGCCATCTGCGTCAACCCGGTGAGCATATTGCCCGTGCTCGTTGCCAAAGCCAGGTACGCATAGACCAGACCGCAGGGCAGCAGCCCGTTGAGCATGCCGGCCAGAAAGACATGCAACTCGGTTCGCGCGGACAGGATGCCGGCGAAAAGGCCCGGCGTCAGGCAGGCGCCGCGGTGCTTGACGGGAAGGAGCCGGCCGAGTACGCCGGCCGACTTGAGCCCCTGGAAGAGCATGAGCGCGCCGGCCACTAAGCAAAGCGCCGCCTGCGCGTGGACCACCGGCGGCAGGTCGCGCGCCAACCGCCAGCCGCCGTAACCCACCGCGCCGCCGCCGGCCGAATAGGTGAAGATCCGGCCAAAGCCGTAAACGAGCTGGCGGACGAGGTTTGCCCGCAGGCTTCGGGTGCCCGAACCAATCGCCAAGGCAAAGCCGCCGCACATGCCGACGCAGTGCGACGAACCGAGCAAGCCGCCGAAAAAGATCAGAAGGGGTTCCATAAGTAACGCCTATTGCCTCGACACACCGGGGGGCAGACGCCCCCCGCTCGCCTAGTGCCTATCGCATATCGCCCCCGTCCACCGCGTTAATTTGAGCGAATTCCCGATCACCATCAGACTGCTGGCGACCATGGCCATTGAAGCCAAAACGGGGTTGAGACGGCCGGTGACGGCCAGGCCGATGCCCAGCGCGTTGTAGGCAAAGGCCCAAAATAGGTTTTGGCGGATCGTGCGAACGGCGGCCTGGGCCAAGCCCACCGACCAGGCAACGCGGCGCAGGTCGTTGCCGAGCAGGCACACATCGGCCGATTGCCGCGCCACATCGGTGCCGCAGCCCAGGGCGATGCCCACGTCGCTGGCCGCCAGCGCCGGAGCGTCGTTGATCCCGTCACCCACCATCGCCACCGCGCCCCACCGGTCGCGAAGGCAACCCAGGGCCGTCACTTTGTCTTCCGGCAACAAGCCGCCGGTCGCCGGTACCTTCAGCTCGTCGCACAGCCGCGCGGTACGCATCGTCGCATCGCCGGTCAATACGACCACGTGCAAGAGAGCACGGTGGCAAGCCGCCAGCGCTTCGCGCGCCTCGTCACGCAACTGTTCGTCAAAAGCGAACATCCCGCGCACTTGCCCTTGCCAACCGACGCAAACCAACGAGTGCCCGGCCGAGTGCCATTCGTTCATGACTGAGCCCATGCGACCGTCGGCGGACAGGCCTGCTTCATTCATCAGGCGCGGGCTGCCAAGATAGACCGTCTCGTCTCCTTCGTCGAAATGAGCCACCAGCCCGCGGCCGGGCAGGGTGCGCAACTCGGTAGCCCGCTCCGCCAGAACCGGCGCCTGCCGGCTGCCACCACAATCTGTAGGGAACGCCCTCCGTGGCGTTCCGGCAAGTGCAGGCAACTTCGATTCGCAATTCGCGGAATCCCGGCGCGCCGGGAGAGGGCGTTCCCTACAGAAACTGCGAGAACCGATTCCAGCATCCTTCCCTCGAAATTCATCAGAGTCCCCCGATGTCTCGCACTTGCGGCCGCGGGCGAAATCGACGATCGCGTTGGAAAAGCTGTGAGTCGAACCAGCCGCCACCGCCGTGGCGCGCTCGAGCACGAAATCGGCCCCCGTCGGTTCGTCGGCCACAAAATGCAAGACCCTCGTCGTGCCGCTGGTAAGCGTGCCGGTCTTGTCGAAGGCGATCGCGCGGGCCTGGGCCAACCGTTCCAGCGCATCGCCGTGGCGGAACAGCACGCCGCCGGCCGCCGCCCTGCCCAACGCCGCCCAAACGGCGAGCGGCGTGGCCAGGCCCAACGCGCAAGGGCAGGCAATCAAAACCACGGTCAGGCCGTTCAAAACGCCTTGCTCGAAGCCGCCGGCCATACCATGCCAAACGGCGCTTCCTACGGCGAGCAACGCGACCGCGGGGAGGAAGGCCGCTGCGATCCGGTCGGCCAGCCGCTGGTAAGCGCCCTTGGCCGCGCGCGCTTCGTGGACCACGGCAATCAGCCGGTCGAGCGCGCAGGCGCCGTGGGCCACCGTCACCTCGACGAGCAATTCGCCGTCGAGGTCGAGAGTGCCCGCCAGCACCGTGTCGCCAGGCTCCTTGACGACCGCCGCGCTTTCACCGGTGAAGACCTGCTGGTCGACGGCGGCGCGGCCGCGGACGATGCGCCCGTCGGTAGCGAACCGCTCGCCCGCCAAAACCCGCAAACGATCGCGCGCGCGAACCTCGGCCACTGGCGCGTTGCGTTCGGCTCCGCCGGCAACCAAGCGAACGTCGGCGGGCAAGAGTTTTTCCAGTGCGTCAAGGGTCGAGGTGGCCTTGAGTTTGCCCGTGGCCTCGAGCCATCGGCCCAGCGTGACCATCAGGAGCACGACACAGCCGACCTCGAAGTAGACGTGTCCGGCGCCTCGAACCACCGAGACCGCCGAGAAGGCGAAACTGGCCGCGACTCCCGCCACGAGCAACAGGTCGGTCGATGGGCGGCCGTCGCGAAGGTTGCCCAAGGCGTTGGCGGCCAGCGGCCGGCCTAGCAGCCATAGAACCGGCAGCGAGAGGACAAGGGCCAGATATCGAAACAAGGCGCCCAGCGAGAGGGCCAGCGGCACGGCCTCGTCGGCGTCGGCGCCGTAAACATCCTGCGTCCAAAGGGCCATCGTGAACATGACCACGTTGAGCGTGAGAAATATCGCCAGTCCCAGCCGGAACAAGGTCGAGTTGGCTTCGCCCTGTTCACCGCGCTCACCCGCCACTTCGGCGGCGAAGCGGCAACCGAAGCAGCAGTATTCGGGTTCGGGAGCGATGCTTGCCTGCTGATTGACGGTGCGCGGTGCTTTGGGCGAGCCGCCGACCGCCGGGCTTACGGCGCGGCCGCTCGACCACCATCGCGCGACGATCGGTAGACCGCAATAGGCGCACTCGCGCGGGGCAGTGAGCTCGGACGGGTCGGGCTCGGTCATGGCGGGCTGGGTCATGGCGGGGCCAGCAACTCGGTCTGCAAGTCGGGGAACAGGTAGCGCACGACGTAATAAACGGCGAAGCACCAGAAGCCGATCCAGATCAGCCGCACGT
>DATLQY010000322.1:0-2138 GCA_035534975.1 Pirellulales bacterium | reverse complement strand
TGGGCCAACTTCATGGACGTGGGCCTGGTCGAGATGGTCGACGATATGCGGCTCACCAACCCGGCCAGCAACGAGCAACTTCTCAACGCCGCCGCCAGGTTCCTGATCGATAACCGCTTCGATCTCAAGGCGCTGATGCGGGCGGTCCTGCAATCGAAGACGTACCAGCGTTCGAGCCGTCCCCTGCCCGAGAACAAGGCCGATACGCGGTTTTACTCGCGTTATTATCCGCGGCGGATGATGGCCGAAGTGCTCCTGGACGCGATGTCGCAGGCGACCGGCGCGCCGACCTCGTTCACCGAGTACGCGAGCGGCTGGCGCGCGTTGCAATTGCCCGACTCGAACGTGAATTCCTACTTCCTCAAGACCTTCGGCCGGCCAGACCGGGTGGTGACCTGCGAGTGCGAACGCGCGGCCGAACCGACGATGGTGCAAGTGCTGCACATTTCCAACGGCAACTCGCTCAATGACAAGCTGCAAGCGGCGGGCAATCGCTTGGAGAAGCTGTTGTCCGTCGGCGCGACCGACGCGGCGATCGTGGAAGACGCCTATCTCAGCGCCCTGTCGCGCTTTCCGACCGACTCCGAAAAGGCCCAACTCTTGGCCGTACTGGCCGAGGCCGGCCAGGAAAAGCGGCAAGCGGTCGAGGACCTCTATTGGAGCATCCTGAGCAGCACGGAGTTCTTGTTCAATCACTAGGAAAAAGGCTTTGGGCGTTCGGCGTTAGGGTGGATGCCACCAACGCGAATCGCCTACGGCAAATCCCGATCGCTCGACCCTTATCGCCTAACGCCTAACGCCTTTTACCATGCCGCCGGTCACACTTCACGACGATCAGAGCGGCGCCACCGCGAAGATCCTGGTGAATTACGGTTTCAACTGCTACAGCTTCCGGCCCGCGCCGGCGGGCGAGCCGATCGAGGTGCTCTGGGCCGCGCCCGATTTCGAAGCGGGCGAAGGCAAGCCGTCGCACAGCGGCATACCGATATTGTTCCCGTTCGCCGGGCGCCTGCGCGGCTCGCACCTGACGTACCAGGGCGAGGCGTATCCCTTGGGCAGCGACGACGGGCGCGGCAATGCGATCCACGGCTTCGTGCTCAACCGCCCTTGGCGCATCGTCGAGCACGCCCCACGGCGACTGGTCGGCGAGTTCCAGGCATCGCGCGACGAGCCGGGCTTGCTGCACCGCTGGCCGGCCGACTTTCGTTTGACGGTTGCCTATGAACTGTCGTCGGGCGCCTTGTCGTGCGAGATCGGCGTGTTCCACCCCGGCGACGGCCCGCTCCCGTTTGGCCTGGGCCTGCACCCCTACTTTCGCCTCCCCTGGGTTGGCGGCGGCGCCGACGACTACCGTCTGACCGTGCCTGCTGCCGAGTATTGGGAGCTGACGGACATGCTCCCCTCGGGTCGGCGGCTGCCGGCCGTCGAGGCACGCGCATTGGCCGCTGGGGTATCGTTTGCCGGTACCCATTTGGACGACGTGTTTACGGGTCTTTTTTATGCCGGCGGCATTTGCCGCGCTTCGTTGGCCGACGCGCAAGGCGGTCGCACGCTGGAGGTCGCGTTCGACGATTCCTTCCGCGACTGTGTGGTCTACAACCCACCGCACCGCGAGGCGATCTGCATCGAGCCGTACACCTGTGTGCCCGACGCTTTCGCGCTGGCCAAGCGTGGCATCGAGACGGGCCTGCGCGTGCTCCAGCCCGGTGGGACGTTCTCCGCGCGGTTCGAGATTCGCTTGCGGTAGCTCGCCATGGGGCGGTGGAACGGCTATGCCCTCTCTCGTTGCGCAGCAACGTCGAATGAAGAACATAATTTGTCGGTTTTTTTCGCGGCCCTGCACAACTTTGCCGGCGCGGCGTTCCTGCACGGTACTTTCAACACATATGGCAGGTTGGAAACCTGCCCCACGATGACAATTCCGGCGGCCGTCCAAAAAATGCTTGCATTCGCCACGGCGGTTTATATACTTATGGACAGTATATACATAACTCCATGTCCAGGAGTCATCCCACGGTACGACTTGAGGAGACCAGACGATGCTTACGACGGCACGCGACACGTTGCGGCGGCAATTTGGGTTCGATGATTTCAGGCCCGGTCAGGCCGAGGTGCTCCAGAAGCTGCTGGCCGGACGC
>DATLQY010000321.1:0-8371 GCA_035534975.1 Pirellulales bacterium | reverse complement strand
GCGCTGAGATGTTCAGCGCCTGGGTGTTCAACGTATTGTACGTGTCAGGCTGCGCCATGATGGTCAACATCAGGCGCTGTTCGAGCGGTTCGGCCGAGCATTGCCCACCGGAGAAGAGGCCGAGCTTGCGGCGGCGTTGGAGGCGGTCGAGACGTTGCTGTCGTTTCGATTTGAACCACATAGGAAAGTCCTTTCAAAGACGGGGAAAGGTCAAAAGTTGAAAGTTAAAAGCTCAAAGTCAAACGTTGGGAGTTGAAAGCCGTTCGTTGGCGGGCGGTGCCCAGCCTACTCATCAACCTTGGGCGTGGGTTTTCATCCTTGATCCTTCCCGCCTTCGGCTGATTTTGCCCCAGGCTCAACATCCTTCATCCTTACCAGCGCCATGGCGAGGTCGGCGACGTCGCTCACGCCGAAATGTCGCAGGAGCTTTTCGGCCAGCGCGGTCGGCAGGGTGAAAGCCATCGTTTGCCGATCGTCGCACACGGGCTGGGACGGCAATTTTCCGCATTCGAAGAACATGTCGACGGCGTCGCGCTGTTCGCTCGCCTCCATCTCGGCCAAACGGTGGATTTGGGCGCGGCTGACGCCGCCGCCGCGTGCCAGAAGCGCGTGCCGCGCTTCGAGGCCGCAATTCTGGACGATCCGCGACAGCGCCTCGGCGAGCTTTCCGTCGCGGCGTATCGTGCTGGCCGAAACTCCGAGTTCCCGGGCGAGGCGCTCCTCGGTCTTCAAGTGTTCAACTTGAACACTTTGTTCGCGCTCCGCGCCGCCGCGCCGTCGCTTTTCGCGGTTGTACCGGTCGCCGCGAAACCAGGCGGCGCCTTCGTCGGAAAGGTTGCGCTTTCCGGCCTGTTCCTCGTGAATGTACTCGAGCGCGGCCCTCCTGTCCGGCAAGTCCAGAAACTCCACCCGAAAAGGGATCTGGTGCTTGAGGCAGTAGTACAACCGGTGGTGTCCCTCGAGCAGGATGCGACGCCCCTCGAAGCGCCAGACGATGAGCGGGTGCCTGCAACGTCGGCCCTGAACGAGACTACGTTCCAAGGTCAGCGACTCTTCCTTGGCGACGGCGGGGCAAGCCAGCGAGAGTTCGCGGTCGATCGTGAGCAGGTCGAGTTCGCCGGGCAAGTCGACGCAAAGCCCGTTCGTGCTGATGGTGTTTCCCTCGGCACCGCCGCACAGCGCGAGGAGTTGCGACAAAACGGTGCGCCGGCGGGGCGTGGTCTGCCAGGACGCCGGAGGTTCGGCGGTCTTTTCGGGCGGTTCGTTTGCGGCATCGGGCGCCGGCTCGCATTCCTCGGCTTCAGGCTCGCAATCGTGCGCCGGCGATTGCCGCGACATATTGTCCCACCCGTCCGACCCCGCACTTGTTGGGTCGGTGGGCGGCGCCCACCCTACGGAACTGGTTGGTGGGTGGTCCAGCGGCGCGGCGTCGGTCCGCCGTCGTTCGTTCACGCGCGGGGTGAATGGCTCTTGCAGGGTCACGCTCATATTCAGCCCTCCCAACATGGCAATCCGATTTTCCGGGCGACGCGCCGGAGCAGCGTCGGCTCGTCGGTCTTGGGCTGATTGTATGCGCGTTTTTCGCAGAATCCAGACGCGGCGCGCGGAATTCCCCAAGTGGGGCGCGAATCTCATGATGAGTTTGTAATCTCAGATGCGCCGACCGTCACTTGCGAGCAAGTCGGACAGCGAATTCAAGCGGAGTGCTTGTGCGTTGGACAACGGCCAGCGCGAGCGCGGCGCCGGCTATGCGGGCGGCCGTTTGTTTTTTGGGCCTCGTCTGCGTTGGCCTTCCGGAGCTTCGACGGGCGCAACTCGAAACCAGCCGATCTTGTCGAATCCGGCGACGGAAAAAAACCGGAGTTGGAGCGGAACCTGCCGGGTGTTGAGCCGGCTGACGGCGTTCGTGCGGCGGTGCGCATGGTCACCGGCGGAAAGTGTCGCCGCGTCGTCGATGAGGCTCGGCCAGTCGAGGTCGTGAAAGCGTTGAACGATCGCGCGTTCCACGTCGCCCCGTTCGACGTACAAAACATTGCGATTCATGAAGCGAAGTTCGCCCTCGGTCTCGTTCCACTCTGGTTTTTCCTCGGCGCGCGTCGCCTGGGCGCAAAGCCGCCTCGCCATGGCGAGCCCAGTCTCGGAAATCGCGAAGCAAACGCGTCCCGCCAGCCGGAGTCGTCCCCCATGGCGAAAGACGCGCTTTCTGCGCCGCGCCGCGGTCGTCTCGACGGCGTGCTCGACGAGCCCCTCGCGCACCAGCCAATGGAGGTCCGCGTGCGTCAGCCCGCCGGAGATACGCAGGACCTCCGTCGACACGGCGAAGTCCCAGGGGTCCGAACCGATCGCCAGCGCTTCGGCGTGATTCTCAGCGAGGCGCAATACTCCGCGGCAGCGACGTGCCGAGGCCAGGCCGACGGATGTGCGAGATGGCATGGCGGTGTCTCGAATGGGTGAGAGCGAAGCCGACGCATGACGATCATGATGTCAGGAGCACCTGCCCGCCGCAACGGCCGAGCGGCGAATGGCCTCCATCGCCGTCATGGGATTTGCCGCTCGGCTACACGTGGCAACACGTGGCACGCCGCCGGGCGCGACGACGAGGCGCGTCAAGCTGTCGAGAATCGTCTACCGTCGGCACCTTGCGAACCGGTGGCCGTCGAGTCAACGTCCCAATTCGCACCACTCGCGACGAGAGGAAGAGAACAGGCCGCGGGCGGCTTCGGCATGGTCCCCTATTGAACCAAGAGGAAATCCCGGCAATTCAACAGCGCCCACATCAGATCCTGGGCGGCCTCGTCGCGCCGGTCGGGCTTGGACGTGAAGAACGCCAATGCCGCTTCCAGTTCCTTGGCGTCCGGTGAGCGGACGAGCGACCAGAGGTACAGTTGCTCGACGAGCGCCCGGTCGTCGGCGTGCGCCTTGACCAGCGCCGCGACTCGCCCGCCGGGGTTGGTGAGCCGGCTCAGGATCGTATTGCCATTGATGAAGTGCAGGGCTTGCAGCATGTTCGAGCCGTCGTCGCGCTCGCATTCGCAGGCTTCCATCCGCTGCGGCTTGCCGAACAGGTTGAGAAAATCGCTTTGCACGTCGGCGTCGGGGAGCTGCGCGGCGGTGAAGCCCGCCGGTGCCCCGGCGAAATTCTCCGGCACGCCGGTGGCCTGAACCAACGAATCCAAGAGCGCCTCGGCCGGTAGTCGCCGTGGAATGAACCGCGAAAAGTTCGCGTCGTCGTGGGCGTTGGTCTCGTTCGGAGCGGCGTCGCGCTGGTAAGTCTGCGAAGTCACGATGGTCCGCATCAGGTGGCGGACGTCGAAACTCTGCTCGACGAATTCCCTGGTCAAGGCGTCGAGCAACGCCGCGTTGATTGGCGGGTTCGTCGTCCGCAGGTCGTCCACCGGGTCGATGATCCCGCGATGGAAGAAATAGCTCCAGAAGCGGTTGGCCATGCTGCGGGCAAAGAAGGGGTTGGCCGGCGACGTGAGCCAGCGGGCGTAAACGGCGCGGCGGTCGGTGTTCGCCGCGATCGCCGGCTCCTCGCCGCCCAGGAAACGCGGCGGCTGCAACTGGCCCGTGCGCGGGTTGAGCGAATAGCCGGCCGCCGGGTTCACGACGAGCGTCTTGGCGTTGGGAAAGCCGGCCAGCCGCGGATCGCCCTTGACGCCCAGTTGGTTGAAGAAGCTGTGCAGCCCGAAGTAATCGACCTGCGTCCAGTTTTCGAAGGGGTGGGGGTGGCACTTCGCGCACAACATCCGCACGCCGCAAAACACCTGCGTCGCGCGCTGCAACGAGTCGTCGGTGTCCTTGCTGAGGGCGTAAAAGGCGCTGGTCGGATCGTCGGCCGTGCCGCCGCGGCTGGTGAGGATCGCGCGCACGAATTCGTCGAGCGGCACGTTCGTGGCCACCGCCACGCGAATCCACTCGCGGAAGGCGTAGACCGCCGGCTCGTTGAGGTTGGTCCGCGAGTTCTGCAACAAGTCGCCCCATTTCAAACTCCAGCGATCGACGAACTCTCCGCGCCGGAAGAGCGCGTCGACCGCCTTGGCGCGCTTCGCCGGGTCAGCATCCGCGAGGAAGGCTTGCAGTTCGTCGGCCTTGGGCTGGACACCGATCAGGTCGAGGTAAACGCGGCGCAGGTAGCGGGCGTCGTCGACCAGGCCGGAGGGCTTGATCATCAAATCGTTGAGTTTCGCCACGACGTGCGTGTCGATCAGGTTGTCTTGCGGTAGGGGCGTTGGTTCGAAGCCGGGCCGCGGCTGAAGTACGATGAAGTTGGCCGTGGCGAAAATCCGCTCGAAACGAGCGACGACCGCCGTCTCGCCCAGCTCGCGGGTGGTCACCAAGCCTTCGTCGTCGACTCCGGCCACGCGCTCGGTGTTGGCCGTGTAGATGCCCAGCCGCGTCACGTCGCGATCGCTGCCGTCGCTATAGCGGGCAATCAATTGCAGTTGGTGCTGCTGGCCAGGACCGATCACGACCGAAGAGGGATGGATGCGGACCGATTCGATGCGTACCGGATCGGCAACGTCGTCAGGCGCGCCGTCGGCGATCCAACCCAAGAGCAGTTCGTGAAGCAAGCCGCCGCGATCGAATCGAACGCCACCCTTGTGCGGCACGTCGCCCAGGGGCTTGGCCAGCAGCAGGCTGGCCGGTGGATTATGGCGGTTGATCCGCCGCTCGAAGAACTCGTCCGTGAGCGAGAGGAAATCGGCCGCCGCGTCGGCGCCGCGCAACGACAGTTTGAAGCCGTTCTTGCCCAGCGAGTAGCCATGACAGGCCCCCGCGTTGCACCCGCCCTTCGAGAGCGCGGGCATCACGTCGTGCCGGAAGCTATGCAGCGGATCGGCTGCCGGAAGTTTGACGCTCACATGGACCGCCGCGGTCTGGCCGGAGGCGGTCACGGTCACGTCGGTTTCGCCGGTGCCGGCCGCTTCGACCCAGCCCAGCGGAGTGACACGGGCGACCGCCGGGTTGCCGGCGGCGAACGTCGCTTGCGCCGTAAGGTCGATGGCGCGGCCGTCGGTCGAAATGCCGGACACGACGATCGAATGCGGTCGGCGGCGGTGCGTCAGATTGATCGTCGCCGGCTCGACGCGGACGGGCCCAGCGAGCTGCGGCACTTCGGCCGCGGGGGAGAAGCTCGGCGATGCGCCGAACAGGACCGGCAAACACACGATTGCCAATTTGAACAATTGTGCTAATCGTTCCCACGCTCGTCCGATCCGCTGCACGGGTACTCCGAATGGCTCCGCGGACGCCCCGTGTCCCCAGACCCGGCGGCGCTCGCTCGTCACGGGGCCGCAGAGCGGCCGAAGATGTGTTCCCACGCAGAGCGTGGGAACAAGTAACCGTTGGGGTTTGAATCGTTGGCACATCTTCGACCTCGACAGTGCTGATCTACGTGGGATTGGTTTCCAAAAGGCCAGATCCGCTATTCTAATGGCAGGTTGGAAACCTGCCCCACGGCCCACCTTACTGATCGGGCGGCAACAATTCGACGATGATGTCGATCGGTTCGCTGCGGATCTCCAGCGGCGATGCGGGCGTCATCCTGCCCGTGGCGAATAGCTGCACGCCCTTCAACTCGCCGGGCGGCAAGTTGGCCGCGAACTTGATTTCCAACTCGAAGTCGTTGGCCGCGGCGGCAACGACGACGCGGGGGGCCGCGACACTCGGCGGCAGCCCGGCGACGGAAACCGCAACGTCACCGGTCAGTCCTTCCAGCCGCTCGACCTTCCCGGCGAGCTTGATACTCGCGCCGGCCTGGCGATCGAGCTTTGCTGAGACCTTGGATGCACCCGTGTATTGCAGCTTCAACGGATTGAAGACGGCGACGGTCCGCACCGGCGTCGAGAGCGTCATCAAGACGCGCTGCTTGTCGCGGCTGAGCAGTTCCGCGCGAAAAGCGACTTCGACTGCCACGGGGGGCAAGTCGGAAGGCACGACCACGGCGTAGCTTACATCGTTCTTGGCCGCGGCGGCGGCGGAGACGGCCACTTCGTCGGTAGCCGTCTTCTTCTGCGAAGCTTCCTGCACCTTCGCGTCAGCATCGGCCTTCGCCTTGGTGGCGGCTTCGAGTGCCGCGCCGCCGGCAGATTGTGAATCGGCCAGCGTCTTGGCGGCGGTCGCCTGTGCCGTTTGCGCGTCGGCAAGCAATTTGTCGGCGGCCAGTTTGGCGTCCCAAGCGGCTTGTGCCGCCGGATCGGGCGGAATCTCGACGGGCGTGGGCGACTCGGGCCTCAGCGCGCGGTTGGGGTCGTCGTTGCCGTTGACCTGTGGCGGGTTTTGGCTGGTAATCAACGTCAATCGCACCGGGCCGTCGTAGCCAGGCGGCCGAATGCAGCGAACCGGTGCCGCCAGCTTTGCCCCGAGCACCAGCTTGCCGTCTGCCGTCGGCTGCCAGTCGGCGTCGAAGCCGATGCCGCCACGGGCGGCCAGGGCCACCACCAACTCGTCGTTCAACCATGGCTGGAACAGCCCGACGGCGTCGGTCGCGGCATGCGCCGAGCGCACGACCGGCCGCGGTAGGTCCGCGGTGGCGCGGCCGCGGATCGATGTGAGAAACGCACCCGCCCCATCGCCGGCGCCCGTGAACGTGATCAACTTACCGTTCGTTCCGGCCGCGATCTCGCGGGTATCGGCGCTCACGCCCGTCGGTAGTTGCCCGAAATCGAGTTCGATCGGCCCTTGGTATCCCTGGCGGTCGACCCGCATCCGCACGACTTGCCGGCCGTTCTGAGGTACGTTGTAGCGGTCTTGTTCCACCACCAACTGAAAGTCGGCCCGTGCCGGCCCCGCCGCCGGCGCGGTGACAAGCAACCGATATACCGCCGTGTCGCCGCCGCGAGCATGAAGGTCCTTGATTGCGACTACGAGCGCGTTCAGATCCTTGGGGACCGTGAGCTCGACGAGCGAGTCGATCGTGCCGGGCGCATCGTCGTTGGAGGCCAGGACGGCCCCATCCTCGCGGCGGATTTCGATGACACTATCCATGGGCGCGCCCAGTCGGGCGGCAAAGACTTCGAATCGCAGCGTCGCGCCGGCCACCGCGGTTGCCGGCATCGCCGTCGCCGTCGCCGCTGGCTCCGGGTTAAACGACGGGACCTTGAGCCGATAGCGGTCTTCCTCGCCAACCACGGACAGCCGGCCATTCATGGCCGACGGTACCGCCGCCAGCTCTTGCGGCGAGGCGCCAACCGTGTGCTCAACCAACTCGCGGACATCACTGACGAATACGGCCGGCAGCGGTCCGCTGACAATGGACGGCGTGGCCCACGATACAGGCAATGACGACACATCCCAGGCCGGCGCGACCACAACCAGCTTGTCGATCACCATGTTGCCGATCGGCCGCAATGTCGCCGTCGTGCCGCGTTCGACGGCGGCCGGAAACACGGCATCGGCGTATTCCCACTCACCGATCTTCAAGCGGAAGTGGCCGGGCCCCGGCACTGCGTACTGCAGGTCGTTGACGGTGAGTGTGTATTGGCCGTCGGAAGGGAGCAGGGCCACCAGCCGCGAATCGCCGCGCAACGACGCTGAAGGCAAGCACCAGGCCAGGTGCCGCCCCTCGGCGTCGTAGAGGTGCAAGACCGGGCGGAGCTTGCCACCCAATCGCTGCGACTCGACTTCACAGGTGATCCGCTGGCCCGCTTTCGCCGGAAACGACGTTCGTAACGTCGTGCCGCCGCCGAGCGTTCCGTGCATGGCAACAGGCAGTGCGTCGACCGTCGCGGCGAACGGCCGCTGCGGCAACCGGTCGAGCGCCACGACGGTTTTCTCGGAGATGCCGCCCTCGCCGGCGAGATAGAGGTTGTACAATCCCGGCGTCACGCCGGCACCGAGCGTGACGTCGATCTCCACTCGCGTCGCCGTCGCGTTCGGCCGCACGGCATGGGCGGCGATCGGCGCCGCAATGACGACTCGCGGGTTCAACGGCAGGTCGGATCCGTCGATTGCCAGCGTCGTCGTGCCGCCGATTTGCAGTCCTCGCAAATTGATATTCCGCACCGAAGGGGGCGTTGCCGCCGCCGGTGTTGCAACTAATGCGAATGACAGCGCCATCGACGACAATTGCCAAGCGCCGCAACGGCGCGAGTTGATTACGTCTCTCGAATCAGATTCGCAATTGGCACAGCGGTCTTGGAGAAAGTTCATGGTCGAGCTATGCGAGGCATCAGGCTGCGTGCGCGTGCGGTGGGACGCGCCTACGCAAAATGTCGCCATGCGTCGTTTGGAACGCTGTCTTAGTTTTATTTCGCCAAAGCGTGGAGCATGCCATGCCACCGGCTTGCCCGGCGGTTGCTGACGTTGGCTGCTAGCAAAGGCGGACTTCTTTCCTGTCGTCATTCCCCCTGCCCGGCCGCTGCCGAAG
>DATLQY010000320.1:0-2343 GCA_035534975.1 Pirellulales bacterium | reverse complement strand
ATCAAACCCTGGATCAGACTGGGATTGACAACGTTGCCCGCGGCGAGCCGGAGGCATTCGTCGACGATCGGTATCGCCTCCGCAGTGCGATCGAGCGCCGCGAGGCTCGTTGCCACGCCCCACATGCTCCTCAGCGTGTCGGGGTGGTCGGCACCGAGCTTGGCTTTCCGCAGCGCCAACGCCTCTTCGCCGAGCTTGAGGGCCTCGTGGTGCCGGCCGAGGGCCTCGTAGCTTTCGGCCAAGCCGGACATGCAATTGAACGTGAACGCATGGTCGGGCATCTTGGCTTTCATGACCCGCAGCGCCTCCTCGTAGAGCTTGATGGCATCGGCTTCCCGGCCGATGTGAGAGTAGGAAAGGGCCAAGTTGACCATGCTCGCAAGCGTGTCGGGATGGTCGGAGCCGAACTTGATTTTCCTTAGCGCCAGCGACTCTTCGTGCAGCTTGAGGGCCTCGGCGTAACGGCCGAGGCGGTTGTAGCTGAGAGCCAGGTTGTTCATGCTCGCAAGCGTGTCGGGGTGGTCGGCGCCGAGGTGCTGGCCGCGGAGCGTGCGCGCCTTCTGGAATTGTTCCTCCGCCTTGTCGGCTTCGCCCAGGTCCAAAAAAGAAATGCCTAGCGTCGTGCGCAGCCGGGCTTCGATGAGCGGCTGCCCGGTAAAGCCTTGTTCGATGAACGGCACGGCGGCCTCGACCGCCTGGCGCAATGAGACGTCGTGCCCCAAGCCACCCTCCTCCCCCTCCGGCCGGGCGGCGGCGAAGACCTTGTTCTCGACGAAGTCGAGCACGGCCGCCGTTTCCGCTTCGCGCGTCTCGGCCAGCGCGCGCAGCGACGACTCGCGCACAGCTACCGCCGGGCCGGCCAACACCGACAATACGACCACGGCCGCCATGGCCGCGACGGCCGCGCGGTGCCGCCGCGCCCATTTCAGTGATCGCAAGCGAATGCCCGGCCGCCGCGCGTTAATCGGTTCCTCGGCCAGGTACCGTCGCAGGTCGTCGGCCAGGTCCTGGGCCGATGGGTAGCGGTCGGCCGGGTTCTTCTCCAAGGCCTTCAGCACGATGGTCTCGATCTCGCCGGGCACGTTGCGCCGGACGTTGCGCAAAGGGCGGGGCTCCTCGAAGGCGAGCTGTCGCAGCAGCTCCTGCTTGTCGGAGGCGGCAAAAACAGGCTCCAACGTCGCCAGCTCGTAGAGCGTGGCGCCCAGCGAATAGATGTCGGTGCGGTAGTCGATGGCCACCCGCTTGGCCAGCGCCTGTTCGGGGCTCATGTAGCGCAGCGTGCCCAGCAGGTCGCCGGGCGTGGTCAGGCTGGCGGCCGATTCCATCTGGGCCAGGCCGAAGTCGGTGACCCAGAGCTTGCCGCGGTGATCGACGATCAGGTTGCCGGGCTTCACGTCGCGATGGACGATGCCGTGCTCATGCGCGTACTGCAGCGCCTCGGCCGCCTCGACGCCCAATTCGGCCACGGCTCGGTAGAACGCGCGGCTCGTCGCGCCGCTGCCGGTGGAGAGTCCGGCGAGGGGAAGGGTAGGCAGGGATGAGGGGATGAGGTGAGGAGGGGATTTCGGGTTCCGGCGTGAAGGCCGTCGTCCCCTTGGAAGCGCTGGCGGATCGCGCGTCGTCATCCGTGGCTTCCGTTCCAACGAAGATGGCCATTTTGGTGGGTAACTTCGCGACCGCGAGATGCTGACGCTGGATAGCCGTCATGCTGACGCTTGCTGACGTTGGCCGTTCGACCGCGACGCGATCACGGCGATGTTCGCAAGCCCATTAGCAGCAGGATGTTGCGCGCGGCGAACAGGTTCGTGCTGACGCTGCTGACGCTGCTGACGCTGAAATTCCTAACTTACTGCCAGGGGGGTGGTGGGGAGGATGAAGGATGGATGAAAACAAAAGGAGGCAGGGGGCCACGCCAAAGGCGGATTTCGCCGGGTGCTCAACAGGGGGGAAATGCAAAATGCGAGATGCAAAATGCAAATTGTACGAGCAAGGTGCCCAACTGGCGGGGCAGGGTGCTCAACTGGCGAGGCAAGGTGCCCAACGCGCGGGGCAAGGTGCTCAACTGGCGCGGCGATCTTGCGAAGCTCGTCGTGTACTTGGTGGGGGCAGCAGCGTGGCGGGCTTCATTCATTTTCAGGCGTTTTTGGAACACTGATCAGCGCTAATCTTCGCTAATAAAACGCGCTTTCCGATTAGTGTGGATCGGCGTTGATTAGTGTTCCGAACTCCGGGGTAAGGTGCTCAACTCGCGGTGTTCTCATCGCCACTGTGCCGGCCGTGTGCGCTGGGCAAGCCTTTCATGATCACCCCCCGCATTGCGGAGTGACGATGCGTGACGATGGT
>DATLQY010000319.1:0-2515 GCA_035534975.1 Pirellulales bacterium | reverse complement strand
GGGGTGACGATACGCGCCGCTGACTGCGGAATCGACGTCGCTCCAGATTGCTCGCCGGTGGTCGGCGCTTGAGGTGGCGATGGAACTCGGGAAGCGCTCATGGCCGAAGGTGCGCGCGTGCTAGCTGACCGGCAGCCAGCCAACAGGGCCAGGCACAAAAAGGCCTCGGCGGCCACCCGACCGTAGCGGTCGAAGTTCCTCATAAAACCCACCTGTGCGCGTAAATACCCGCTCCCTGGTGGCCGGTGGGTTAGCAAGAGGGCCGGCTCAAGGCGGTCGCACGGATGCTCCGCCTCTTTCAATTACCATCGGGGAGTTCGATCCGGAGTTTCCAACAAACTCGGCATTGCCCGGACGGTCGGCCGAGTTTGACGAATCGCCGCAGTTTGCCCATTTGTGGAAAAGGCTTTCAAGCCCGTCCAGACGGCGAACGAACGACGAAGCGGCAAGTCGATTGACAGTGCCAGTGGGCAGTGTTCCAATTAACTGAAATTCCGACTTTCTGCCTCAAGCATTGTGGGATGTCAAGGACCAACTCATGCCCCTGCGTGACCGCTCGCCGACGACCTCGCCGTTCCGCTTGAGTTGGTTCTTCCTGACCTGCTGGCTGCTGTCCATCGCGGTGTCTTGCAGTCAGGGCGAGGTCGCCACGGATACTTCGCTCAAAAAAGGGGCCCAGCCGGCCGATGACGCGAAATCGGCCCCGGCCGACGGGACCATCGAAAACGCGACGGGACCACGAGACGACGCTAAGCACCATACGCCCGCGAGCGGGCACGCGCCGCACGGAGCTGACGCCGCGCAGGCGCGCGTCGACCAGCACCAATGTCCGCCGGAGCAGGCCAACCAGGACCATGCTCCGCCGGTGCAAGGTGACCAACACCAGCCTTCGACGGCAAACCAACACGACGCGACGAAGACGGATCACGAGCCTTCGACCCACGCGCGAGATGCGCCCCATCGGAGTGAGCATTCAGCCGCAACCGGTACGGGCATCCGCGTGACGACCGTGCCCGTCCCTGAGGGCGGGCGACCGGTTGCGGCCAAGACCGGTGCTGACGGATCGCTGCATCTTCTCTACGGCTCGGCCGACGGTCCCCAGTACGCGAAATCCACCGACAACGGCCGGACGTTTGGCGCGCCGGTCGCGGTGGTCGACCAAGCATCGCGCAAGCCCGGTTTGGAATTTGACGCATGGGATATGGCGGTGGGTCCGGGGGGCGTGGTCCATGTGGCCCTGGGCACCAACGCCTGGAAGCTGAAGCTGCCCCAGGAAGAGTGGGGCTACTATTACGCGCGTCTCGAACCTGGTGCGAAGGCCTTTTCGAAATTGCGAAATATCAACCGCACGCCGAGCGAGGGTTTCTCTCTGGCCTGCGACGAGAAGGGGAAGGTCACGGCCTGCTGGTTGAAGGACAAACTCTACGCCAACGTCTCGCTCGACAACGGAAAAACGTTCGCCGACAACGCCGAAATCGATGCTTCGTTTGATCCGTGCAACTGCTGCACGACGAGTTCCATTTACGGTGCCGACGGAAAATTGGCCGTGCTGTATCGGGAGGAAACGAACAACGAGCGCGACATGTTCCTGGTTTCATGGGATCAAGAGCGAAACCAGGTTTCGCGGACGCGGGTCAGCGGCACGTTGTGGAACATCGAAGCCTGCCCCATGAGTTACTACACGATCTCTCGTGACCAGGAGGGTTTCGTGGCCGTCTGGCCCACGAAGGACGAAATCTTCTTCGCCCGACTCGACGGCCAGGGTAAGCCCTTGCCGCCAAAGGAGACCAAGACGCCCGGCAAATCGGGCATGCGCACCGGCATCATCGCCTTGAGCGCGCCCGACGGAAGCTCCCTGGTGGCTTGGAAGAAAGATGAGCAACTCGGCTGGCAACTCTACGACGGCAAGGGTCGGCCATCCGGATCGCCGGGTTCCGCTCCCAGTTCCGGCAGCGGAGTGGCCGGTGTCGTGGACGACCGCGGCGATTTCATCCTTTTCCGGTAACGCGAGCTTCTCGTACCGATGGCATTGCGATAGCCCTCACTTCGGCGCGCCGGATCCATTTGGCTCGATCGACTTTGGTTGGCGTCCCAGTGAATGTTTTGTGCTCGCGCCAACGCTTCGGCGGGAAGACGCTCTACTTGACGTGGCCCTGCCGGGATGTACAATTTAGCTGGTTGAGGAGATCGCGCGGCCGTTTCCAAAGCGCCGCTCAAGAATCGATTCGGCGCAAGCCGATATCGTGGTTTGAGCGTCTGCGGCGCAGCAAACGTGAGATTCGCCCCAACAACCGCCTGTTTAGGATCTAGTATGAACCGGCTGCGGAAGCAAATGTCGTCGTGGGTCGTCTGGGGGATGGTTCCCCTGGCGGTCTGGGGCGGCGCGCCCAGCACGGCTTGCGTTTGCGCTAATGGGCGGATCAAGCTGTTTTGCAGCCACCGTTGCGGGGGCGGTCACGAACACAGCCAACCGGCCGACGCTGAATCGTGCGGAACGCACCAGCAAGCTTGTTGC
>DATLQY010000318.1:0-16095 GCA_035534975.1 Pirellulales bacterium | reverse complement strand
TTCCGCCGCCGGAGAGGCGTTTCGACACCTAGGGCATGGCCTACCACCGCAATTTGTTCCGGCGGCAGCGACCGGCGGAAACCGCGGGGGCCGACGCACCGCTGATGGGAATCGGCTGTTGTCCGGGCGTGGTCGTCGGGCAGGTGGCCGTCGTACACGATCCGAACTCCGCTCAACGGGCCGCCGGCGAGATTCTCGTCGCTGAGCGGACCGATCCGGGATGGGTGCCGCTCTATCCGGCGTTCTCAGGAATTCTGATCGAGCGCGGTAGCGTTTTGTCGCACTCGGCGATTGTCGCCCGCGAGTTGGGCATCCCGACGATCGTCGCGGTGACGGGGTTGACGGCTCGGCTTGAAAGCGGGCGGCGAGTCCGCATGGATGGCCGGGCGGGAACGGTCGAAATCCTGGCCGACCGCGCAATCGGGAGCGGCGAGCAGGCGAAACCGGCGGTTGTCTCCGCTTCAAGCGAGTTCGTCGACCTCGAAATTCGAATAGAAGAAGGCCCGATCGCGAGCGAATAGCTCATGGGCCAGTTCCTTGAGCGGGCGGACGCGGCCGATCAGATCGGCGGGACACGATCGGGCGACCAGTGTGTTCCAGTAGGCGAAACGGGCGCCGGGGCGTGCCAGATCGACGAGCTCGCGATACAGCCGGCACGAGGTGTCCGCGTCGAGGTACTCGAAGATGTCCGACAGGTTGAATCCGTCGAAGCCACCGGCGCCGTGTTCCCGGCCGGCCTGTTCGATCGAACCGTGAAAGAGCGTCAACCCCTCGAGCCCGGAGCGGATCGCTTCGAATTTCTCGGGGTGAAGATACGGTGGCAGCGTGCGGACGAAGTTGCCGTGGGCGATGTAATCGAGAAAGGGGTTGTCGTGCGTCGGGAGAACCGTCAGGGCATACTCGGCGCGTTGCAAAATCCGGCCTGACACCGAACCTTCGACGTAGCGAAAGAACTCGGGATCGCGGCCGAGCCGGCCCATCAGGAAGCGGCTGAAGAACAGGCGGAACAAGATCCGCCAGCGTCGGTTGTTCCACGTCCCGCTGAAGAAACGCTTTCGCGCATCGAGGTCCTTGGCCTCGAGCAGCCGCCGCAGCGTGGCCCGCGAATGGACCAGTGGAAGCACCCAGTCGCGAAACTTGCGAAAGTACGCCTCGAATCGGCCGGCGTGGATGATGCCGCCGGCGATCTGCGCGCGACGGTCGCTGAAGAAAAGTCGCGCCTGCGGCGAGAGGTCGCGCTCGAGGCGGGCATACGTCGCCAGTCGGTCGTCCGCCGGGAGGACGCCCAGAAATCCGAGCAGTGGTTCATAATTGAGCCTGCGGAACGCGGCCCTGCGCAAGTCGAGGCAGGCCAATTGCGCGATGCTGAGGTCGGCGGCGACGACCTGCGCTCCCTGGGCGAGCAAGGCGAGCGAGTTGTCGCCCGCCGAAGCGATCGAGAGCACTCGCGTGCCGACTCGCGGACGCAGGGCTTCGCAAAGGATCTCCGCGTCTTCCCAGCAGTTGGCGTACCGGATCAAGTTGAACGAGGCGCGTTGGTCGATGCGTCCGGCGCCGGCAAGTCGTCGATTCGTCATCGCTCGCCTTTACCCGGAGCGAACAATCGCCGGTACTCCTGCTGGGCATAGCGGTCCGTCATGCCGGCCAGGTAGTCGCTGACGCTGCGCCGCAAGCCGACCCGCTCGACACGTCCGGTGAAACTTGCCGGCAACAGCTCGGGACGCGCGACATAGCCGGCGAACATCTCGCGAAGCATGGCTTGCGCTTCGCGCCGCACACGCAGCACGTCGGGGTGCCGGTAGACGCGGTCGCGCAGAAAGGTTTCCAACTCGCGCTTCAGCTCGACCAACTCGGGACTGGCCTCGACCAGGTACGCGGCCCGCCGCACATCGAAGGTCGATGCAACGTCGCCGGCGGCCAGCCGCGCGCCAACCCTCGTCACCAGGTCGCTCACCTGCCAGTCGATGAGCTCGTGCAACACCGCCCGTTTGAGCACTTTGCCGTCCAGTGCCGCGTAGCGGAGGCGGACACGCTTGGCAGCTTCGGACCAGAGCGGCACGAGGAGCAGCTCGGGGAGGCTTACGAGACCGAGTTCCAGCGCGTCGTCGGCATCGTGGGTGTCATAGGCCACGCTGTCGGCCGCCTCGACGACCTGGACCTCAAGCAGCGGCCGGTGCGAAGACGCCACGTTCTTGTCGATCCTCGTGGCTTGCCCTTCGAGCACTTCCAGGCTGAGGTTCAGCCCCGGAAACTCCGGATAGCGTTGCTCCAGTTCTTCGATCAGCCGCAGCCCGTGTCGATTGTGCGAGAAGCCCCCTTCGTCGGCCAGGCACTCGTCCAGGGCGTCCTCGCCGGCGTGTCCGAAGGGAGGGTGGCCCAGGTCGTGGGCCAGGGCGAGGGCCTCCACCAGGTCCTCGTTGAGCTTCAGCGCCCTGGCCAACGTGCGCGCGACGGAGGCCACCTCGTGCGTGTGCGTCAAGCGCGTGCGATGGTAGTCGCCCAGCTCGCCGGTAAAGACCTGCATCTTGGAACTCAACCGGCGATAGGCCGCGCTATGGACGATCCGGTCGCGATCGCGGTGGAAGGGTCCGCGGTAGGGATGTGGCGGTTCCGGGTGCTTGCGGCCCGCCGTGGCAGCACTATGCATCGCGTAGGGTGCCAGCAGCAACCGCTCGCGGGCGAAGATCAAGTTGTCGTTCGTGTAGGTTGGATCGGCCATGGCGAACTACGATGGGCCCCTCGCCAATTCCGCCCGCAGCAACTCCCAGAGGGCCTCGAGCGACTGAGGAATGACGTCAACACCCGCCAGGACGGGCATGAAGTTCGTATCGCCGTTCCAACGGGGGACGACGTGCCAGTGCAGGTGCCCGGGCACACCGGCACCCGCCACGCGGCCGAGGTTCAACCCCACGTTGAAGCCTTCCGCGTTCATCGCTCGCTCCATGACCGCGATCAGCCGGGCTATGGTTTGTACCGCTTCGGTGTGGAATTCGGCGGTCAACTGGTCGAGTCGCCCCAGGTGTTCGCGGCAGGCCACCAGCAAGTGCCCGTTGTTGTACGGGTAGCGATTCAGGACCACCAGTGTTTGGCGGCCGCGCTCGACGACCAGGTTGGCGCGGTCGGCGGTGTCGGCGACGGCGCGGCAGATGAAACACGCCGGGTCCGCCCCCGGCAACATCTCCAGCGGCCGATCGGCCTGCGCATTGCGTTCGCCCTGGATGTAGCCCAGCCGCCAGGGCGCCCAAAGTCGTTCGTGGTTCGCGCTCATGGGATTGACCCCTCGAGGGGACAAGCCCCCGGCCTCAATACGAAGTTGTTCCCGCTATTCATCAAGATTAGCGTAGCAATATCGACGATACGGTGACAAGACCCGTCCCGTTCGCGGAATCGCGGCTCGCCCCGTGGCCGGGAATCTGCTATCCTCAAGCCGAATTCCGACGAATTCAGCGACCTTGCGGCGAATTCAGCTACGGAGCCGGTGATGAGCTTCCGCGTCGATCTCGACACGTTCCGGGGCCCGTTGGATCTTTTATTGTACCTGGTGCGCAAGCACGAGGTGGAGGTGGTCGACATTCCGATCGCCGAGATCGCGACGCAGTTCCTCGATTATCTGGCGGTGCTCGAGCAGATCGACGTCAATGCGGTCGGCGATTTTCTGGAAGTCGCCAGCACGCTGGTCGAAATCAAGTCGCGTCTGGTGCTGCCGCACGGCGATGAGGTCGAGGAGCACCTCGACGACGCGCGGCACGACCTGGTCGAGCGGCTGTTGGAGTACAAGCGTTTCAAGGACGCCGCCAGCATCCTCGACGAGCGGGGCCGTGCTTGGCAGGAGCATTTCCCGCGGTTGTCGAACGACTTGCCGCCCCGCAAGCGCGACCCGGCCGACGAGCCGATCCACGAATTGGAGCTATGGGACCTGGTCAGCGCCTTTGGCCGGGTGATGCGCGAGAGTCAGGCCGGACCGGCGTCGAACATTGTCTACGACGACACGCCGATCCACGTCTACATGCAGCGGATTCACGCCGAGCTTCGTGACCGCCCGCGGGTGGCCTTCAGCGAGATGTTTCGGCAAGGGATGCACAAGTCGACCTTGATCGGCATGTTCCTGGCCGTGCTCGAACTCGTGCGTCACCACGGCGCCCGCGCCGAACAGGACGAGCCGACGGGCGAGCTTTGGATCTTGCCGGGCCGGCAAGGTGAGGCGCCCATCGACGCCTCGGCCATCGACAACTACGACCACTCCGCCGCAAACCGGGCCGATCCGCAGTCCCCCAATTGACGACCAACACGAATGGAAGCCTCATGTTAAAGGGGGATAGGGGGGATGAGGAGGAGATAGTGGGATGGGAAGAGTTCCTTCATCCTTCATCGGGCGGTTCCGGCAGCATCCAGGCGATCACCGCGGCCGGCACGAAGAGGAACCCGGCCGCAAACAGAGCCAGGCGATAATCGCCCACTTTGGAAAACAAACCGAAGAATACGGTCCCGACGCCCGCGACGATGCGGCCAAAGTTGTAGCAAAAGCCCGCCCCGGTGGTCCGCAACAAGGTCGGGAAGAGCGGCGGCATGTACATCGTGAACAGGGCGAACAAGCCCGAGCAAAGTCCGATCGCGATGAAGCCGTACCACAGTTCGCCATAGTTGCGCGGAACCGCGTAGGTCACGGTCAGTGAAAGAAAGTACGCCAGGCAAAGCAAGGCGATCGCGCGCGGGTAACTCAGCCAGCGTGCCAGGCCGGCCGCCAGGAAGTTGCCCGCGATCGACGCCAGCACCACATACCACGTGGCTCGGCTCACCAACTCTTGTTTTTGCGGATCGGTCCAGCCACTCAGTTCAGGAAGGTTCCGCAGGTGCTGCAAGTACCAGAACATGAAGGCCCAGTGCGCCGTCAGCCCCAGGGCGCAAACGGCGAGCGTCAAGAGCGTGGTCCGGCGGACCGGGCCGCGGAACAGTTCCAGGAAGCCCGGCTGCTTGTGGGCGGAAAGCCGCTTCGCGCCTTGCCATTCGTCGGGCTCCGGCACGGCGCGTCGAATCCAAAGCACCAGGAAAGCCGGCACCACGCCGACCAGGAACACGGCGCGGTTTGGGAACCCGGCCAACAAGAATGTGGCCAAGGCCGCGAGCATGAGTCCCAGGTTCACACCGGTTTGGAGCACGGCGGCCATCCAGGGCCGCCAGCGGCGCGGCCAGGTCTCGGAGAGTAGCGCGGCGCCCACCGCCCATTCGCCGCCGATCCCCAGCGCCGACAGGAACCGGAAGATGAGTAGTTGCCACCAGGTCTGGGCGATGTACGAGAGGCCCGTGAAAAATGCGTAAGTCAGGATCGTCATCATCAAAGCGCGGCTGCGTCCCAGCCGGTCGGCGATACGTCCAAAAAAGCCGCCGCCGAGGGCCCAGCCGATGAGGAAAGCGGCCTGGATCAGGGAGCTGTAATAACCGACCCGCGGATCCTTCTCGTCGGAAATGCCCAGCAATTCGGCGACGAAGGGCGCGGCGACCAGCACGTAGAGGTGCATGTCGAGGCCGTCGAACAGCCAACCCAGCCAGGCCGCGATACCCGACTTCCACTGCTGCGCCGAAAGGTCCCGTAGACGCGCGACGTCCGTGCCATGCTGCCCCGATTCGTCGGAATCCAGCGACACGCGGGATTCAGGTTCCGTAGCCGGATGATCGATAGTCAAGGTGGAAGTCGGAGCGGTGGAACTGGGGGGAACTCTTGGCGGGTCGTTGCTTAAGAATCGTAGTGTACCGACCGTCGACATGAAAGTCACGGGGCCAGCTGGCACGCGGATTGCACGCTCCAACTGGATAGAACCAATCGGTCAAACGGCAGCGAAGCTTGGTCACTGGGCGGCCAGAGAGCTTATTTCGGCAGCAGCGCGGCCAGTTCGGGGTGCGGACGAGCGATGACGTCGGCCATGATCAGCTTGCCGCCGAGCCGCTCGACGGTCTGCTTGCCGGCGGCGATCGCCGCTTGCACTGCGGCCACATCCCCCTTGACGATGATCGTCACGTAGGCCGCGCCGATCTTCTCCTTGCCGACCAGGCTGACCGCGGCCGACTTCAGCATCTCGTCGGTCGCGTGCAACGCGGCTACGAGACCCTGGGTTTCCAAAAGGCCAATCGCTTCGGACGGATTCATCGAGTTCTCCTTGGGCGCTCGCGCGTCGTAAACCCCCAGCAGGGGACTGAACAGAGGTGGTTGATTCGCCAACTCGACCGTCTCCGGGCGAGGTCCGGCCATCCAAGTCCAAAAGGCGGTCGTGCCCATCCGCCGCCCCACTTCGGCCCCGTGCTCCGCCGCCTCGCGCACGTCGTCGGGCGAGCCGGCCAACTTGATGCACTGCGCCGCGCCGTCGGTGCTCTCGATCGCGATGATCGTCACGCCCGCCGCCTTCGCGCAGCGGTCGGCCACGATCAGGGCCGGCGCCAGATTGCCGATTTCAAGCAGGGCCAGGCTGCGCCGATTTCGGGTTTCGGTATTCGGATTCCGAATTGAATCGGAGACGCTCACGCCAATCCCCTTCGTTTCAACTCGGCGAGCACGCCTTGCACGATCTGGTCGACGGCCCGCGGGTCGGGCTGCGCGGTCTTGGGTGGACAACCGCCGATCGGCTGTTCGGTGAAACCTTCCTCCGCCAGCAGGCACTGCAGGGTGTTGCGCAGCGCCGCAAGCTGCGTTTGCTGCACGTCGGAGAGCGGTTGGCGACCGGTCCCCGGATTGATGCCCCGCAAGGCGAGCGCCGCGCGGATTCCCTCGGGGAAATCGGCCGAGTAAATCATCGCGTCGAACAACCCCAGCAGCTTGTATTGCAGCTCGCGGGCTTCGTCGATGCGGCCGGCGAGAGTCAAGTCGTAGAGCTTGCGGGTTACCTCGGGCACGATCCCGGCGGTGGCGTTCGTGCCGCCGTCGCAGCCGATCAGGAGCATCGGCATCAGCGCGGCGTCCCAGCCGGTGAGAAAACTGAAATCGGGACGGTTCGGCCGCACGGCGCGGATCATGCGGATCATGTTCGGCAAATCGCCCGACGAATCCTTGATCGCCACGATCTTCTCGCACTCCTCGCTCAGCCGCTGCACGGTGGGCACGTCGATCGGCGAGGCGAACATGGGAATGTTATAGAGAGTGACGTCGACCGGCGTGTGGCGGCCGATCTCGCTGAAATAGGCGTACACCGCCGAGGGGCTGAGCTTGTAGTAGAACGGGGCCACGATCGCCACCGCGCGGACGCCCAGGCCGTGGTAATACTCGCATGCCCGGATCGTCTCGCGAACGTTGGCTTCGGCGGCGCCGGCCAGGATCGGCACCCGGCCACGGGTTTGGTCGGCCATGATGGCGATGATTCGCCGGCGTTCCTCGACCGTGAAACGGGTGAATTCGCCCGTCGAGCCGTTGGGGTAGAGGCCGTGAACTCCCCGCTCGATCAGCCAATCGGTGTAGCGGCGCAGTTCCGGCTCGTTGATTTCGCCACGGTCGTCAAGCGGCACGAGGTTGGGCGTAAAAATGCCGTGGAGTCGACGGGCGTCGGGCATGGGGCGTTTCGTGCGTGGGGCAGGTTTTCAAGGGGTCTTTATAGCTTAGTTCACGAATTCGGCTTGTGAAGGGCCATCCGGCGCTTGCATTCGGCACCCGGCTGGTGTAACGTAACGCCTGATAAGGTCCTACTTCCTCTCGGTGGTCAGCCTAGGGGCGCATGCCCGGGCGGCTGCCTGCGACAGAAAACCAGGAGGGCCAGGCCAGTCATGTTGCATCGCGAGCATTCGAAGGTGCCGGCGGTTTCCACGCCGGTCGCCGCGAGACCGCAATGGGGCCTATGGCTGGTCTTGACGCTGTTCCTCGTGTTGCTGGCGGGTTACGCGACGCTCTATTTATCGGTGGAGCTGAATGATTACATTGGTTCCCCGCCCCGCTACGACGTGCTATGGCGTCTGGCGATCTTGCCCGACGAGTTCGTGCCACTCTGGTTCGGCAATCCACCGGGTGTGACGTTGCTCGATCGTGCGCCCGTGTTGGCGTTGGCGTTGGCGATTCTGTCCGTCGCGGGGCTGCTTGGCCGGCTGCTGCTGCGGCTGGGCGGCGTGGACCACGGCTTGAGCCGCTTGGAGACGTCGGTATTCTCCGTGGCGGTGGGCGCCAACGTCGTTTCGCTCTACGTGCTCTGCCTTGGGCTACTGGGCTATGTTGGGGCTGGCAATGCGTACTACTTTCTGACGCCCGCCGCAATCGTCGTGACAGCGTCCGCCGCATCTTGGGCGCGCCGGTGGTGGGGGGCAAAGACCCGGGGCTTGCAATCCGCGCCGCAGATCGCGCTCGCCGGGCGGAATCCGGAGAGCGGGGCTGGTTGCACGCTCGGAGAGCGGCAAAGAGCGCCGCTTCGCGGCGAGGGGGGCAAGGATGAATTGAACACCGATTGGCTGTGGATGGCGGCGCCGTTCGTGCTGGCGATCGTCTTGGGGGGCATGTTGCCGCCGACCGATTTCGACGTCCGCGAATACCATTTGCAAGCTCCCAAGGAGTTCTACCAGGACGGCAAAATCCATTTCTTGCCGCACAACGTCTACGGGAACATGCCGCTGGGGAGTGAAATGCTCAGCCTGCTGGCGATGGTGCTATTGGGTGATTGGTGGCAAGGCGCTCTGGTCGGCAAGACCATGATCGCGTGCTTCGCGCCGTTGACGGCCTTGGCGCTATATTTGGCCGGCACCCGATTCGGCTCGAGGACTGTGGGCGTGGTCGCGGCCCTGGTCTACATTTCCATCCCCTGGATCGCGCAAGTTTCAACCGCCGGATTGGTCGAGGGGGTTTCCGCTTTTTATCTCTGGACCGCGGTCTATGCCGTACTTCTCTGGCGCCAAGCGGCCATCGCCCGAAGCCGCATTGCCCCTAGCCGGTGCCTCGACGATCGCGAAGACTTGACAGCAGACGGAGGCATCGCGGAGGGAGGCGTCGGAGTGGTGGTTCTGGCGGGGTTCTTGGCGGGTGCCGCGGTATCGTGCAAGTACCCGGCGGCGCTGTTCGTCGCCGTGCCGCTGACGGCCTGGGTTTCGTGGGCCGGAGGCCGCCCCAATTGGAAGGCGACGGCGCTGTTCGTTCTGGCATGTACCGCCGGTTGCGCGCCTTGGTTCATCAAGAATTGGGTGTTGACGGACAACCCTACCTACCCCTTGCTGTACGAGGTTTTCAGCGGCAAGACCCGTTCGTTCGCGAACAATGCCCAATGGTTGAACGCCCACATGCCTCACGACCATTCACTTCGCGCATTGGGAATGAATCTGTCTCAAGTCGTCTGGCGCAGCGAATTGATCAGCCCGATCCTTTTGCCGCTGGCGGCATTGGCCTGGCTCGCGCGCGGCCGCCGCCGCATGGTCGTGTCGTTGTTCGCCTTTTTCGCGTATGTCGTGGCCGCCTGGTGGTTGTGTACGCACCGCATCGATCGGTTTTGGGTTCCCGCATTACCGGTTGTCGCGCTGCTGGCCGGGTTCGGCGCCGCCTGGAGTTCAAGCCTTGCCTGGCGGCGCGTGCTCGTGGCCACGTTGGTATGCGGTCTGGCGGGCAATTTGTTGTTCGTCGTTTCCGGCGGTTCCGCGGGCTACAATGCGTATTTTGCGAGACTGGAGCAGTTGCGCTACGACGACGGCCGGGCCGATTATTGGCACATTTATTTGAACCAGAAAGTGCCTAAGGGTTACGGTGTGTTGACCGTCGGCGACGCTCAGGTCTTCGATCTGGAAATGCCCGTCCTCTACAATACCGTATTCGACGACTCGGTGTTCGAGGAGATTTGCAAGGACCACGGCAAGCAACGCTCGCCAGCCGAAATTCGCGCGGAGCTCAACCGACGTCGCATCTCGCACGTCTATGTCCATTGGAGTGATATCCACCGCTATCGTCTGCCCGGCAATTACGGCTTTCCCTTGTTCGTCAAGCACCGCTTCTTCGAGGATCTTGTCGATGCCGGCGTGTTCGAACCGCCGCTTCAGCAAATGATGACCTACGGCGAGGTCTATCGGGTCAAGGGACTTGACCTGATCGAGGGGACCGAGGGGGGCTGATCGCGAGGTCCGAGCGGGGCGCCAAAGCCGGCAGGGTCAATTGCGGCAATTTGGCGAAGCTTTGCCGCCCCAAGTTTGCCGCCGTTCTCCACCCTCGCCGGGCTTTCGAGTCGCACTGCTCTTGTCCAGCGTGGCGCGATGGCCTAAGCTTTGTGCCGCTAGAGACCACGCGGGTGAGACTTGCGCAGCTCGGGCATTCCAGCCTGGCGGCGAAAGAGCGTGCTATCATCAGGCCGGAAAGCCAGCGCCAAGAAACATGGATGGGAGCCGGATCGTGCAAGTCGCACTGGGTGACGGGCAAGAAGACATTCCACACCCCCACTCGCATCGCCGCCCAAATCACCGTTTGGCAACCTCGTTGCGACTTGCCATCGCCCGCACGCGGCAATGGCTGCTCGCCGAGCAACAACCGGAAGGTTACTGGGTCGGTGAGCTGGAAGGCGACACGATCCTTGAAAGCGAATACATCCTGCTCTTGGCCTATCTCGGCCGCCAGGACTCCCGTGAAGCCCAGCAAGCCGCGCGATACATTCTCCGCCAGCAACTGCCGGAGGGCGGCTGGTCCATTTACCCTGGCGGCGCCGTTGAAATCAGCGCCAGTGTGAAGGCCTACTTCGCTTTGAAGCTCGCCGGACATGACGCGAATACCGAAGCCATGCAACGGGCGCGCGCTGCGATCCTGACTTGTGGCGGGGCCGACGCCGTGAACAGCTTTACGCGTTTTTACCTGGCCCTCCTTGGCCAGATTTCCTACGACCAATGCCCGGCGGTGCCACCCGAGCTCGTGCTGTTGCCAGACTGGTTTCCGGTGAACCTTTATTCGGTCAGTGCTTGGAGCCGCACGATGCTCGTGCCGCTCTCGATCATGTCGGCTTGCCAACCGGTGACCGTGATCGACCCGAGCCGTGGCATTCGCGAGCTGTTCCTCAAGGATCCCGCCGATTGGCCCGAATTGCATTGCCCTGGCTTGCAAGGAGGAAAGGGGCTCGTGAGCTGGGACCGCTTTTTCCGCACGGTCGACAAGGTTTGGAAGTGGTGTCAACGGTGGCGCGTGCTCCCGGCGCGCCGCTTCGGATTGCGGGCAGCCGAGCGCTGGATGCTCGAGCGCTTCCAGGGAAGCGACGGCCTGGGGGCCATATTTCCACCGATGGTCTGGAGCGTGATTGCGCTACGGGCATTGGGTTACAATGACGACGCTCCCGCGCTTTCGTATTGTCACCGCCAGATCGAAGGGTTGTTCATCGTCGAGGACGAGACGTTGCGGGTGCAGCCTTGCAAGTCGCCGGTGTGGGATACGGCCATCACACTGCGCGCGCTGGCGGCCGGCGGCGCGGGAGGCGAGACGGGTGCCCTCGAGCGGGCCGTCGAATGGCTGCTCGACCTGCAGATCGATCGACGTGGCGACTGGGCACGGACAGTCGACGCCGAGCCGGGCGGCTGGTGCTTCGAACACGCCAACGAGTTCTATCCCGACCTCGACGACACGGCGATGGTGGTCATGGCGCTGGCGGGCCAGTGCGAAGCGTTGCCCCTCGCGCGGCTGCCCCCTCTCTTCGCGCGCGCCAGCCGGGCGATCGCCAAGGCCGAGCGCTGGATGCTGGCCATGCAGAACCGTGACGGCGGCTGGGGGGCCTTCGACCGTGACAACGACCGTGAGTTCCTTTGTCACGTGCCGTTCGCCGACCACAATGCCATGATCGACCCCAGCACGCCCGACTTGACGGCGCGGGTCTTGGAGTCGCTGGGCCAGTTGGGCCACCGCATCGGCAACCCGGCGGTCGACCGCGCCGTGGACTACCTCCGCCGCACCCAGGAGGCCGACGGAAGCTGGTTTGGACGTTGGGGCGTAAACTACATTTACGGCACCTGGCAGGTGCTTACCGGTCTGGCCGCCGTCGGCCTGCCGGTTTCCGATCCGCTGATGGTTTCGGGCGGCCAGTGGCTCTTGTCGCACCAGCATTCATCCGGCGCCTGGGGCGAATCGCCCGAAAGTTACACCCACCCTCACCTGAGAGGCCAGGGACCGCCGACCGCTTCGCAGACCGCCTGGGCTGTCTTGGGCTTGTCGGCCGCCGGTTTGGGCGACCACGGCGCCGCGGTCCACGGTATCCGCTACCTGTTGACGCGGCAGCTTGACGATGGCACGTGGGACGAACCGGAGTTTACCGGGACGGGCTTTCCGCGAGTGTTCTACCTCCGCTATCACCTCTATCGGATCTACTTCCCACTGTTGGCCCTCTCACGCTGGGCGGCCGTCGCCGACGCGCAAGGCGATGTCGCGCAGTCGGCCCGGCTGGAACTGGCCGGTCCCTCGGCTGTACCGTAAAGGAGTTTCGATCGATGGGCGTTCCGCTGTCGCAGATGTGGACCGTGGCGACCTACGTGCTGAGCCAGAAGCTGCGCGGCCGGCGGCGGTATCCCCTGGTGATGATGTTGGAGCCTCTCTTCCGTTGCAACCTGGCCTGCGCGGGTTGCGGAAAGATCCAGTTTCCGGCCGAGATCCTCCGCAGGCAGCTTTCGCCCGAGCAGTGTTTTCGCGCCGCCGACGAGTGCGGCGCGCCCATGGTTTCGATCCCCGGCGGCGAGCCGCTGTTGCACCCGCAAATCGACGAAATCGTGGCGGGCCTGGTCGCGCGCAAGAAGTACGTCTACCTCTGCACCAACGCACTGAAATTGACGGAGTGCCTGCCCCGCTTCCAGCCGTCGAAGTACCTGACATTTTCGGTCCACATGGACGGGCCGCGCGAGGAGCACGACGCGGCCGTCTGCCGCGAGGGGGTCTACGAGATCGCCGTCGGCGCCATGCGCGAGGCGATCGCCGCCGGTTTTCGCGTGACGACCAACACCACGCTGTTCGACTGTGCCGACCCAGCCAGGTTCCGCCGGTTCTTCGATGAAATGATGGATTTGGGCGTCGAGGGGATGATGCTCTCGCCGGGCTACAGTTACGAGAAGGCGCCCGATCAGGACCATTTTCTGAAACGTGACAAAACGCGGCGGCTGTTCCACCGCTTGCTGGCCAATCCCAAGCGTCGTTGGAAGTTCAACCAGTCGCCGCTGTTCCTCGAATTTCTTCGCGGCGAATTCCAGCTCGAGTGTACGCCCTGGGGCAACCCGACATACAACCTGTTCGGCTGGCAACGGCCCTGTTACCTGTTGGACGAAGGGCACGCGGCGACGTTCCAGGAGCTGCTCGACACGACCGATTGGAACGCCTACGGCCGGCGCAGCGGCAATCCCAAGTGCCAGGACTGCATGGTCCATTCCGGCCATGAACCGACCGCGGTCAGCGAGACCTTCGGCACCCTGACTGGTTTCCTGCGGACCGTGAAGCTCACTCTCCTGGGGTCACAAAGAGTTTCCGAAGCCGAACTGGCCGAGCTCGACACCATCGCGGCCGAGCCGATCGGGCCTGCGCGGCAACGCGACCGCGAGTTGATCGAGCTGCCGGTGCTCGTGGGGCAGCTTTCCAACCTGCCATGAAACGCAACGCCCCGCTTCAATGCTAGGATCGTCCATCGGGTTCTGTAGGGAACGCCCTCTCGCGGCGCGCCGGGATTCCGTGTGCTACCTGGACGCCTGCCTGTTGACGCCCGGTCGTCTATCGCGGACGCTAGACCCATGGTTTGGCAATCTTTGATCCGCGGATGGCTCCAGCAACAGGTCCGGCAGAAGGCCTATCAGACCGTAAGCGAGGCGGCCGGAGCGCGTGCGGCGGGCGAAGGGGGCGCGGCGTCGGCCTTGCCGCGGTGCGAAGTGGGCCTGGTGTTCGCGCTATCCATCGAGTCGGGCGGGTTCGAAGATCTGCTCACCGGCGTCGTGACCATGCGAGGCGCCGGCTTCGTCGCAAAGCAAGGCTCGCTCAACGGGCGCGGCGTGGTCCTGGTCGAGTCGGGCGTCGGCACCCTGGATGCCGCGCGTGGCACCCAGGCCCTTTTGGCCGGGCACAAGCCGTCCTGGATCATCTCAGCCGGCTTCGCCGGCGGCCTCGACCCCAAGCTCAAACGCGGCGACATTTTGATGGTGGATAGCCTTGCCGAGGCCTCCGGCCGGCGGTTGGCGATCGACATTCGCGTTGACGCCGAGTCGCTCACGCGTACGCCGGGCATTCACGTGGGCCGGCTGCTCACGGTCGATACGGTCGTCCGCGGCCCGGACGAAAAACGCGAATTGGGCCGGCGGCACGAGGCGCTGGCGGTCGACATGGAGTCGTGGGCCGTGGGCGAAGTCTGCCGCCAGGCCAAGACACGGTTCATGGCCGTGCGGATCATCAGCGACGCCGTCGACGACGAACTACCCGCGGATGTCGAGCGGCTCGCACGCCAGAAAACTCGTGCCGGCCTGTTCGGCGCCGCCACCGGCGCGGTTTTCCGCCGCCCATCGAGCGTCAAAGACATGCTCAGGCTCAAGGAAGAGGCGCTGGTCGCCTCCGACCGGCTGGCGAAGTTTCTGTCCGGGATGATTACCCAGCTCGTCCCGGCGCCGGATGTAGCACCGTAGCTGAACTCGGTTAACGGGGAGATCCCATGCAACGAACATGCCATCTGCTCGCCGTGACGTTGACAATCGTGGTCGTGTCACAAGCCACCCGCGGCGCTTTCGCCGAGAACTGGCCGCAATTCCGCGGCCCGACCGGCCTGGGCTACACTGAAGGGGACGACCTCCCGCTCAACTGGGGCGGAGAACATCGCGATAACGTGATTTGGCAAACGCCCTTGCCCGGCGAGGGACATGCCAGCCCGATCGTCTGGGGCGAGCGAGTGTTCGTCTGCACGGCTTCCTGGCCGGCGTCAGTGACCGACAAGACTAAGGTCATCCCCGAGCACCACGTGACGTGCTACGCCGTCGGCGACGGCGAGCGGCTTTGGGACACGCAAGTTCCTCCGGGGCCGTGGCTTCGTACCGACTTCCGCAGTGGTCCTGGAGGGGGCTATGCCGCGCCCACTCCAGCCACGGATGGCGCGCAGGTCTACTGCGCCTTCGGTTCGTCGGTGATCGGTGCGCTCGATTTCGAAGGCCGCACCGTCTGGCGCAAGGAGATTTTGCCGTTTACATTCGACGTCACGCTCGGTTCGAGCCCGGTCATCTATGGCGACACCGTCATCCTTTTCTGCGCCATGGCCAACAAGAACGATTCGCGCCTTGTGGCCTATGCGAAGCGCGACGGCGAGGTGAAATGGGAACGCAAACTCCCGACCGTCGGGTTCGGCCACAGCACGCCCGTGATCATCCGCCCAGCCGGCAATCCACAACTTCTGCTGCTTTCCGGTGGCCTGGCGAGCGAGCCGCAAGCACTGCAAAGCGTCGACCCAACCAACGGGGAACCGATCTGGTGGTGCCGCGGGACCGGCGAAGCCGCGTCGCCGGCCTACGGCGAGGGGATCGTCTACTTCGATAATGGGCGTGGCGGGACCGGCACGGCCGTCGATCCCACCGGCTCTGGCGACGTCAGCCAGACCCATGTGAAGTGGACCACGGGTCCGCTCTCCGAAGGGATCGGTTCGCCCATCGTCGTCGGCGAGCACGTCTATCGTCTGCACGCGCCGGGCATTCTGCGTTGTTGGCGGGTCAGTGACGGCAAGCAGGTTTACATCCAGCGGCTCGACGGCCTTTCCTCGACCTGGGCGAGTCCGATTGCCGATATGGCGGGACACATCTTCTTCGCCAACGCCGGCAAGAGCTTCGTCGTCGAGGCCGGCCCCGAATTCCACGTGCTTGCGGAGAACGACCTGGGCGACGCGAACCATGCATCGCCCGCGGTCGGCGGTGGAAGGATATTCCTTCTGGGCACCAAGAACATCCACTGCATCGGGAAAAGATAGCGGATGAAGGCGGAAGCGCGCGTCCGATGGCAGCCAGGACGCGGCTGCGCCGCGGGGTGTTTTGAGGTTTGGCCTGGCAGGCCATTGTAGTTGGCTATAGGTAGGAAAAGAGCGGGGACGCCTCGAAAGCGGTTTAGAGTGGAGTTGTTGAATTCCCCCCAAACCCCGTTACAGGAGGTCGTCCCCGTGAGTAAGAGCAAAGCGTATCGTTCGACGGATG
>DATLQY010000317.1:0-2707 GCA_035534975.1 Pirellulales bacterium | reverse complement strand
CGACGGTCTTTTCCGGCGCGTCATCACCGGCCGGCTCGTCGTCCGAGGCGGGCTCAGTCGTCGCGGGAACAGAATTCGTTTCGTCGGAAGCCTCTTCGTCTTCGCTCTGGATTGCGTCGGGCTTGTCGTCACGCGTGGCATCGTCCCCCGTTCCGGTGGTCGATTCATCGGTCACTGCAGTATCATCAGCACCAGCGGCAGAGTCGCCCGCGCCGGTGTCGCCAATGCCCGCGTCGGCGTCGCCAACGTCCGCGCTAGGGTCGCTGTCCGATTCAGGCATTTCGTCCTTGGCGAGGTCACGTCCGGTGTCGACTGCCGCGTCGCCCGGTTCCAGCGTGGAACTTTGGTCCGACGTGGCGACTTGAGCCACCGAGCCGGTCCCGGTTTTCGCGGCGGGGGGTGGCGCGTTCTGCGTGCAACCGCACGCGACCATCGCCAAAACGGCCAACCAATATGTCGTTCGCAGCATGACGTCTCTCCTGATCAGGGGCCGCCAGTTCTAAGAGGAACATCCTCGGCTGGCAGCCCGATTGTCCCGGCCGGCTGGGTCCGCGTCAAGCCATGCAATCAAGGTACGCCACTGCCGGACTTGTTTGCGCCGCGGGTTGGTGTACGGATTGATTGCGGCTATACTTCATGCGGTCCTCCTGGAGAATCACGTTGTTCGCTGGTCCGGTCTTCACGCGCGAGGCGGTCACGGCGCCGCGCCGCGCGCGGCTGTCCATCGCTCGCTCGGCTTATGTCGTGTCGCTGTTGGTGCTGGTGGCGACGGCCTGGCAGGTGCTGGCCGGTACGCAGGAAGTGCGAAACGTGGGCGACCTGGCCCGCTTCGGCGCGACGGTGTTCCAGATCTTGGCGCCGTTGCAGTTGGCCGTGATGATGTTTTTCGCCGCCCTCTCGGCGGCCGTCGCCGTGGCGGCCGAAAAGGACCGGCAGACGCTGATCCTGCTGTTGTTGACGCACCTCTCGAACTTCGAACTGGTTGTCGGCAAGCTGCTGGCCAGCCTGCTCAATACCTTGGTGCTTCTCGCCGCGGCCTTGCCGTTGTTCATGCTGATCGCGCTGTTGGGCGGCGTCTCTCACGAGGAGATCGCGAGGGTTTTCGCCGTCTGCCTGTCGAGCGCCTTGGTGGCCGGCAGCCTGGGATCGACTTTGGCGTTCTGGCGCGAAAAAACCTTCCAGGCGCTCGCCATGACCGCCATCGCCCTGGTCGTTTGGATCGCCGTGGGCGAAGTGGTTGCCCGCGGACTGCTGGGGGCCGAGTGGAGCGGCATCGCCTGCCAGCGCTGGGCGGCCGCGATCAGCCCCTGGCGCGCGAACTTGGAAGCGGTGCAGCCCTTCGCGGCGGACGAAGCGGCTTTTGGCCCCTTGGGCGGCGCCGTCAATCTATTCCTGGTCGTATCGGCGGCGGCCACCGTGCTCTTGAACGCAGTCGCCACAGTCATGGTGCGGGTTTGGAACCCCTCGCGCGAAGCGCACCGCGACGCCATGATCCAAGATGAAAAGCCCGCCACCGGGCCACGACAGCCCACCGACGAAACGCTTTCCCCAGGGGCCGCCGTGTCCACGTCTGGCGCCGCGTCCACGCGGGAAGCCCGCCAAAAAGGCCGTACCCGCCAGGTGTGGGACAATCCCATCTTATGGCGCGAAATGCGCACTTGGGCCTACGGCAGGAAGATCCTCGTCGTGCGTTTGGCCTATGGGTTGCTGGCCGCCGCGGCCGTCACCGCGCTGGTCACCTTGCTTGGCCAGGCGGAGGTGCCGCGCGAGGCCATCGTCGCCCCAGTGCTGGTCCCGTTCGCCGTCTTGAGCCTCGTGTTGATCAACGCCCAGGCCGTAACGGCACTGACCAGCGAACGCGATGCGCGGGCGCTCGATCTGCTGCTGGTCACCGATCTCACGCCCAAGGAGTTCGTGTTCGGAAAGCTTGGCGGCGTGTTTTACAACACCAAGGAAATGGTGCTTTTGCCGGCCGTCTGCTGCGTCTATCTTTGGTGGGCGGGCGCGATCAGCCTCGAGAACCTGGGCTACCTGGCGGGCGGCTGGTTGGTGTTCTGCTGCTTCGCCAACATGCTCGGGATCCACACGGGCATGAATTACGCCAACTCCAGGGGCGCCGTGGCCGTCAGCCTGGGCACGGTCTTTTTCTTGTTCGTCGGCGTGGCGGTCTGCATGCGAATCATGGTCGCCTTCAGCGGATCGTTCCAGGTGCAGTTGACGCCCTTCCTGACCGCGATTTTCGGCGGCGGCATCGGCCTTTACGTCGCGCTGGCCGTGCGAAATCCGTCTACGGCCTTGAAGATCGCCGCGGGGGGCTGCCCGTTCGCCATTTTCTACGCCATCACCAGCCATCTGTTGGGTTACACCCTGGGGGTGTTCCTGGTGTTGGCATTCACTTTCGGCTTCACCACCATGGCCATGCTCATCCCGGCGTTGTTCGAATTCGACGTGGCGACGGGCAGGACGACGGGGGGGGAGGAGTAGAGAAATCAAAAAGTTAAAAGTGGAAAGTCAAAAGCGGAAAGTGTTTTGTCGTGTTCGGCTTTCAACGTTTGACTTTTGACTTTCCACTCTCGTGCGTCTCATAGGTGCGAGCGACGACGTTGGCGCGAGCGTTGCGCAGTGCGACCTGGTACAACGCCTGTCCGCAAGGCGTGGGGTACTCGCCGGTGATGCAGGCCTGGCAGAGCTGGTCGGAATCAAATCC
>DATLQY010000316.1:0-6949 GCA_035534975.1 Pirellulales bacterium | reverse complement strand
AGCCGCAAGGGGTTCGACCAGGTGCTGATCGCAATCGACGGTCCGGACAGGCTCGAACATGACGGGAGCGGTTCCCCGATCGTCGGGTACGCCGTGACGCGGGAGAACCGGATTATCGAGCTGGTCGTCGATCCGGCCCATCCGACGGCCGCCGAGCAACTGTTGGCGCGTGCTTGCGGCGAGGCGATCGAGCGGGACGTCCACGCCTTGGTACTGCACGCGCCGCCATCCGAGCGTCTGTTCGCGCTTTTCCAGGCGGCGGGGGGCACGCTGCACCTGACCGAATCGCACCAGGGCGAGGTGTTCATGGTCAAGCTGCTCGACCCACCGGGCATGTTGCGATCGCTTTTGGGCGAGCTGCACGTTCGGGCCGAGGTGGGCGGCTTGCCGCGGCCCTGCGAGTTGGGGCTGCGCGTGGAAGACTTGAAATTCCAATTGGCCCTTTCGCGCCGCAGCGTCAAGGTGACCCGGAACAAGGTGGGCCGTAGTTACCTGCGGTTGAACCTGGCCGAATTCACCCGGTTGCTTCTGGGGCATCTCGATCTCGAAGAGGCGGTCGCCGGCGGCCGCTTAACCGCCTCGACGCGGTTGGCTTTGGAAATCGGCCAGGTCTTGTTTCCGCGCCTGCCCCTGTGGCGTCCACCGCTCGACGACGTGTAACGGCCGCAACTACAAGCCATGGATTTCCTGAAACTCGCGGGCAAGTCGGTCCTGCTGTTCGGCGTCGCCAATCGCAAGAGCGTGGCCTATCACGTCGGAAAGGTGCTGCGCGAGGCGGGGACTGACGTCGTCTACGTCGTGCGCTCGCCGCAGCGCAAGGCGACAGTCGCCGGAGTGCTCGACGGCGCCGAAGTCTTCGTCTGCGACGTCGAGCACGAAGACCAGATTGCACGCTTGCGCGACGAGTTGGGTCAAAGTCACCGCGTGTTCCACGGTCTGGTACACTCGATCGCGCTGGCCGATTACGAAGACGGTGCGAGGCCGTTCCATGAGACGTCGAAGCGAGCGTTCCTGCGGTCGGTCGACATCTCGTGCTATTCGCTGATCGCGATTTCGCGAGCGATCAGGGACCTGCTCGATCGCGATGCTTCGGTGGTCACGATCTCGATTTCGACCACGCGGATGGCCAGCGAAAACTACGGCTTCATGGCGCCCGTCAAGGCCGCCCTCGATTCGTCGCTCGTCTTCCTGGCCAAGTCGTTCAGCCAGTTCTCGCGCGTGCGGTTCAACGCCGTCGCGCCGGGCCTGCTCAAGACTTCGGCCTCGGCGGGCATTCCCGGCTATGTCGAGTCGTACCTCTACGCCGAGCAGGCCACGCTCCGCAAGCAGGCCGTCGAGACCGAGGAAGTCGCCAACGCCGTCGCGTTCCTGCTCAGTCCGCGCTCCAGCGGCATCAACGCCCAGCGGATCGTCGTCGACGCCGGCATGGAGGTCAACTATTTCGATCGTGACCTGGTGCGGCGGGCGATGGAACCGCGCGATCGCTGAAATCTCGCCGTCAACATTGAACCATCCGTCTGTATCAGTGACATGATCGGTGAGTTCTCAATGACGATGGATCGCCACTCGACAATGCCTGAAGGCGACGCCAAGCCGGCTGAAGTCTTGTAGGGTGGGCACTGCCCACCAGCATCGTATCAAGATCGAATCATGGTGGGCGGTGCCCACCCTACGCCGCGGCGGCATGGCGGATTTTTCGTTTGCACTGCGAGTGCGCGTGCGGGAAAAACGGCGGCGCCGAAATGGACCCGCAATGTTTCCACGACGCGATAGGCGCTCACAATATTCTCACGGCGATCTCACGGAATTCTGGCGTGCATCTAAATCGGCGCGCAAACAGATCGTGTAGACCTAGGGGCGAGCCCAAGGTATCGCTTACAGGAGAACGAAGAATATGAGCACACATTGCCAGCCCAAAGACATCTGCCAGCCCAAAGACGTCCACGAACCGACGCTTGAGGAAATTGAAGCCACTTGCGCCGGCATTCGCGCCGGCTGGAGCCAGAGCGTGCGACGGCGGCGCGCCGGCCGCAAGAGCGTGCAAACGGTGCTGCCGATGCTCCTCACGACGGCGGTGGCGCTCGATCGGCGGCGACGAGCGTCGTCCCCAGGTTTTCTGGAAGACCTTTGATGGCGGAAAGCGGGTAATTCCTCATCAAACCCTAACCGGATCCTGATGCCTCGACTTCGCCCCCCCTGAATTTGTAATCGACAGAATTCGAGCATTGCGTTTCAATGAGCGCACGGTTCTTTTTCATGTCCCGATCTCCACGGGAGCAAGCGGCGAATGCGTTTCTGCTTGCGTATCAGTACCGGCAAAGATGCCGGCCGAGAGTACCCGATACTGGGCCCCAGATTTCTCATCGGCTGCGCTGACCACTGTGATCTTAAGGTCAATGAAGGTCGGGTCAGCCCGTACCATTGCGCGCTATTCATTCAAGACGGCGGTGTTTGGGTGCGCGACTATGGCAACGGCACCATCGTCGGCGGAAAGCGGATCCTCGGTCGTCGCCGACTGAACCACTGCGACCAACTCCAAGTCGGATCGCTCAACTTCGAGCTGCTGATCGAAGATGCGCTGGAGATGGGAAACGACCAGGTGCTTGATGAGGGCGAAATCCTGGATATCGTCTCACAACCGGTCAGCAACGCGCAATCCGAATTGTCAATGGCTCCGCAGGGGGCCTACACCGCGCCGGCTGAGCACCCGGAACCAGCCGACACGGCGGACGCCGCGGGCGATTCCCTGAAAAAGCTTTACATGCCCAAAGGTTCGTTCCAGGCCATAGCGCCTGCCGCACCGATCACGGCGCCGCCCACGTCGCCGCCGGAGGACGACGTGGAGGCGCCGCAATCGGTGAGCGCCACGGAAACCGTCATTCCAGATATGTCTCTGTCTGCGCCCAGGCGCCTTGTGATAGCGCTGACACGGTGGGTGTTCACCGCTGACGGCAAACTCAATCCCAACGTCATGTTTTCTTTGGGAGTTTGGGTCGGACTAGGGCTTTGTACCGCTGGTCTCGGATTTTTGTGGATCTTTTTGTCGCTAACCGGCGGATCGGCGCCCGTACCAGATTAGCGCCCGGCGGCCTCGGCCGTCGCCAGGATGCCGACCTTGATGGCAGTGTCCCCCCAAAAAGTGTCATCGACACAATAAAAACTTTGCGATTCAATGGGTGGACGGTTCCATTTCCTGATATTCACGGGAGCAAGCGGCGAATGGCTCTCTGCTTGCGCATCATGACCGGTAAACAGGCCGGCCGAGAGATCCCGATCCCGGGCTCCCGATTTCTCATCGGCGGCGCTGACAACTGTGATCTCAAGATCAATGCAAGTCAGGTCGGCCCGTACCATTGCGCGCTAGTCGTTCAGGACGACGGTATTTGGGTGCGCGACTATGGCAGCGGCACCATCGTCGGCGGAACGCGGATCGTCGGTCGTTGCCGGCTGAACCATGGCGACCAACTCCAAGTCGGTCCGCTGCATTTCGAGCTGCTGATTGAAGATGCGCCTTACATGCCCAAGCTTGCGTCCAATGGCTCCGTCGGTGCCAACGAAACACTTGCCCCTGGTGCGCCGGTGTCTGGTACGTCAGTCTCTGCGCCAAGGCGCCGTGTGATAGCATTGCCGCGGTGGCTGTTCGTCGCTGACTGGCAGCTCAATCCCTACGTCATGTTTGCTCTGGGAGTTTGGGCCGGAATAGGGATTTTTGCCGCTACCGTCGCCTTGTTCAAAGTCGTTGGCTCCTACTCCCACGCCAACCCCTGATCCTATCCTTCTCTTGTCCGGTCCTCACTTCCCCCCGTCCGGCAATGATTCCAGGAGCCGTTCAGAGCCTCTCATCGTTCGCGGAGCGAGCCGTCTCCAGGCCAGCCCCAGGGTGCGCAGAATCGGGGTAAATCCGATCGAATGGCCCCATACTGTTGATCCTGTTTTTGTTCCGCCATCGCCCAGTGATTGCAGAAGATGCCACCGGCTTGCCCGGTGGAGCTTCACGTTGTCAGCTACAAACGGCCGGCACCAATATCCCCGATTGCCCGGCCGCTGCCTTTGGCAGCGGCCGGGCAATCGGGGTACGACGACAGGGACGGGGGCCGCCTTTGAGTAGCTGCCATCGTCACGGACCACCGGGCAAGCCGGTTGCATGGCATGCTATGCGCAGTTGCTGAGCAAAACCGGGATAACGCTCCAAACTCCGGACCGGCCCCAGGGAACCCACGATCGCCGCGCTGATTACTCACGCCACGCTAACCAATTCCGCGCGCGGCGCGCCTAGAATTGCATCGACGAGACGGATCTCCAGCTTCCACTCACCCCCTGCGAGAGACGAATGCAAACCAAGGTTGACCTGCACGTGCACAGCAAGTACTCCGACCGCCCCAGCGAATGGATTTTGCGGCGGATCGGAGCGCCCGAAAGCTTCGTGGAACCGTTGGACATTTATGCCACGGCGCGCGAGCGCGGGATGCGATTCGTCACGGTCTCGGACCACAATCGCATCGACGGCGCGCTCGACATCGCCCATTTGCCCGGCACGTTCATTTCGTCGGAAATCACGACCTACTTTCCCGAGGACGGCTGCAAGATCCACTGCCTCGTGAGCGGCATCAGCGAGGCCCAGTTCCGCGAAATCCAGCAAATCCGGGGCAACATCTACGACTTCCGGAGTTACCTTCGCGAAGAAGACATCGTCCACTCGGTGGCGCACCCGCTGTTCCGTGTCAACGACCAGTTGACCGTCGAACACGTGGAGAAGCTGATCCTGTTGTTCAACCGTTTCGAGGGAGTCAACGGCACCCGCGACCCACGCGCTTGCGAGCTTTCGACGCTCGTGCTCAGCCATCTGACGCCGGAGATGATCTTCGAATTGGCCGACCGGCACGACTTGGCGCCGTGCGGCGACGAGCCCTGGAAGAAGACGTTCACCGGCGGCAGCGACGACCACAGCGGCGTTTACGTCGCCAGCGCATACACTTGCACGCCGGAGGCCGACACGGTCGAGCAGTTCCTGGACCACCTGCGCGCGGGACGGCACCTGATGGGCGGCACTCCGGGCACGAGCCTGAGGCTGGCGCACAGCTTCTATCACATCGCCTACGGCTACTACAAATCGCGTCTGCTGGGCGGCTCGCTCGCGCGCCGCAACCTGATCGACGACTTGTTCCGCCGCGTGCTCGAAGGGCGCGAAGATGGGCCGGTCGGCTTTCGCGACAAGTTGCGGTCCTACGCGCGGCGGATTGCTTCGCGCGCCCGCGGCGCGTACCGCACGGAGCAGACGTTGGCCGAGGAGCTCTCGCGTCTGTTGGCGGGGGCCGACGGAAACGAGGCCGACGTGGCCGCGCCGGCGGCGCTCGACGACCGTCGCAGCTTCGAGATCGCCTGCCGCGTTTGCCACCTGTTGACGTACGAGTTCTTCCGAAAATTCGTCAAGTACGCGGGCGAAGGGAAGCTGGTCGACAGTCTGCAAACCGTGGCGGCGCTCGGGCCGGTGGCGCTGAGCGTGGCCCCCTACCTGGCCGCGTTCCGCACGCAGCACAAGGACGAGCGGTTCTTGCAGGCGGTGGCGGCGCATTTCAACGTCGGCCGGCACCGCGTCCGCAAGAGCGCCCGCCGGGCCTGGCTTACGGACACTTACACCGACGTCAACGGCGTGAGTCTGATGATTCGCAGCATCGCCGCCGAAGCCAGGCGGCAGTTGCGGCAATTGACCGTCGTCACGTGCCTCGACGAGTCGCCCCTGGACGGGTGCGACGTGAAGAACTTCAAGCCCGTCGGCTCATTTGAAATGCCGGAGTACGAGTCGCAGCGGCTCTGCTTCCCGCCCTTTCTCGAAGTGATCGAGTACCTCGAGCGCGAGCGGTTCGGCGAAATCATCATCTCGACTCCGGGACCGTTGGGCGTGGCCGGACTGGCCGCGGGGCGGCTCTTGGGCGTGCCTTTGACGGGCATCTACCATACCGACTTCCCCAAGTACGTCCGGCTCATGACTCAGGACGAGACCTTGGAACAGCTCACCTGGCGATACATGCACTGGTTCTACGACCAGATGGAGACCATTTACGTGCCCAGCGAGTGTTACCTGCGGCAGTTGGCCGACAACGGCTTCGACCGCCGCAAGCTGCGTGTGCTTACGCGGGGCGTGGACGTCGCGCGGTTTTCGCCCGAACGCCGCGATCCGGAGTTCTGGCCCTCGCGCGGGGCGAAGGGGGGCTGCAAGTTTCTCTACGTGGGTCGCGTCTCGCGCGAGAAGAACCTCGATACCTTGCTCGAGGCCTTCGTCGATCTGAAGCGCGAGGGGACCGATGGGGAGCTGTTGATCGTCGGCGATGGTCCCTACCTCGCCACCCTGCGCGATCGTTATCGCCGCGGCGCCGTCATTTTCACCGGCTTCCTGGAAGGGGACGATTTGGCGCGGGCCTACGCCGGCGCCGACGTGTTCGTCTTTCCCAGCACGACCGACACTTTCGGCAACGTCGTGCTTGAAGCGCATGCTTCCGGGCTGCCGACGATCGTTTCGAACCAGGGCGGCCCGGCGGAGAACGTCGTCGACGGTGAGACGGGGTTGGTCGTCGACGTGGGCGAGCGTGGCGCCCTGCGGTCGGCGATGCGGACGCTGCTGGACGACCCCGACCTGCGCGGGCGGCTCGGGTCGGCTGCGATTTCCAACGCCGGGCAAAGCCGCTGGGAACAGGTGCTCGACGACTTATGGGAGGAGAAGATCGTCGTCGAGCCGTCCGACGCGTCGCTACGTCGAATCCGCGCCAGCTCGTCGGCGGGTCTGGTAAGCATGGAATTTGCGTAGGGTCGTCGCCAAAAAAAGCAATTACCCGCTTCAAAGCCAAACTCGTGTTCGTGGATCGATGATCTCAACGGGCGATCCGCTCGTAGTCCAACTTGGGGTGATTGCCGAAGTTCACGAGCAGGCCGAGGCGGAAGCCGGTGGCTTTCA
>DATLQY010000315.1:0-7133 GCA_035534975.1 Pirellulales bacterium | reverse complement strand
CGGCTTGCCCGGTGGTCCGTGACGTTTGCCGCTAGACAGAAAGCCACGCACACCTCGTCTTCCTCCTTCCGCCGCCGTTCACTGCCGAAGGCAGCGAGCGGCGGCGGATTTACCGGAGAGGGAAAAACCGAAGGGGCCGGGCTGTTGTTAGCGGCCAGCGTGAAAACTCCATTGGGCAAGCCGATGGCATCTTGAGCGCCAGGGCAGGAGTCCGACCGCCTCGATTGAGAGAACCGAATGATGCACGAAGCCTCGCTGGTCAAATCGTTGCTTGAGCAAGTCGATCGCCTGGCCGCCGAACACGCCGCCGTGGCGGTCGAGGAGGTTCGAGTGCGCATCGGGCCGCTGTCGGGCGTCGAACCGATGTTGGTCTCCCTGGCGTTCGAGCGGCTCGCACCCGCCGGAGCAAATCTGGTTGTCGAGGAAGTGCCCCTGACCGCGCGTTGTCGCGACTGTTGCAAGTTGTTCGAATTGAAGCAGTTTCGTTTTCATTGTTCGTATTGCGAATCGTCCGACGTGGACGTTATTGAGGGAGACGTTTTCATGTTGGAGAGCATAACGATTCGCCGGGTCGAACCGCTCGAGGCTGTACCATGAGCGCGCGGGTCATCACGGTTCGCCGCGACGTGCAGGCCGCCGCGCGGTCCAGCGCCGCCGAATTTCGACTGCGATGTACCGAACGCGGCACGCTTGTGGTTAACGTGCTTTCGTCGCCTGGCGCCGGCAAAACGAGCCTGCTGGCGGCCACGGCGCGATTCTGGTCAGCGCGAGAAAACGCTCCACGCATGGCCGTCCTGGTGGGCGACCTGGCGACCGATCGCGACGCGCGGCGCTTGGCGCCGTGGACACCCGTCGTGCAGATGACCACCGGCGGCGCGTGCCACCTGGAATTGCCCTTGGTGGAGCGCGCCATGGCGGCCTTGGGCGATTTTGACGGCGAGTTTCTGTTCATCGAAAATGTCGGCAACCTGGTCTGTCCCGCCTCGCACGACTTGGGTGAACACTTGCGCGTGCTCTTGCTGAGCACGACCGAGGGGGACGACAAGCCCGCCAAGTACCCGAAGGCGTTTCGCACCAGCCAGGCGCTGGTGGTCAGCAAGCTCGATTTACTGCCCTACGTTCCTTTCTCCGTCCAAGCCGCGGCGGCCGACGCGCACGAGATCCAGCCGGATCTGGCCGTCCTGCCGCTTTCAGCGTTGAACGGGCAAGGTATCGACGAATGGTGCCGCTACCTGGAGACCACGCGAACGTCGATCCTGGGGCAAAGCAATGCGGAATAAAGCCTTGTACGAGCTGACGGCGGAGGTTGCCGGGGCGACCAAGGTGACTGCACGTCGGATTGTGCTCACCGGTCGTGTGCAGGGAGTCGGTCTGCGGCCCGCGGTGGCCCGATGGGCCGCCGCGCTCGGCCTGGCCGGCTGCGTGAAGAACACTCGTCGTGGCGCCGAGCTCGAAATTGAAGGTGCCGAGGAGACGGTCGATCGGTTCATTGAGGGCCTGGTTCAGCGACTGCCTGAGGCGACTCACGTCGATGCGATGTGCGTCGAAGTCGTCCCACCTGCGAGCCGCCGCGCCTTCGCGATTGAACCCAGCGCCGGCGGCGGTAGAATAGCGGCCCGTGTGCCGGTCGACCTGGCGGTCTGCGCCGAATGCCTGATTGACGTTGCATCGTTGAGCAACCGGCGAAATCATTACCCCTTTACGAGCTGCACTTCCTGCGGCCCGCGCTACTCGATCACGAGCACGATGCCTTACGATCGCGCGGCGTCGAGCATGGCACGCTTCGAGATGTGTCCAGCCTGCCGGCGGGAATACCAAGCGCCGGTCGATCGGCGGTTTCATTCACAGACGAACGCCTGCCCGGCATGCGGCCCAGGGGTGTGGATCGCCAAGTCATCCGGGCAATCCCTGGCTGCGGACCAAGGAGCAATTGTGCAGGCCATCGAGACACTCGTCGCAGGGCGGATCGTCGCGCTGCGCGGCGTCGGGGGCTATCAACTATTGGTCGACGCGGCCAACGAGGACGCGGTCACCCTGCTGCGGCAGCGGAAATTGCGACCGTGCAAACCCTTGGCCGTGCTCGTTGATACGATTGCCACCGCTGAGAGGCTCGCGACCTTGAACGATGATGACCGTCGAGCATTGACCGATCCGGCCAATCCGATTGTCGTCGTGCGGGCACGGCACGAAAACGGTCTCGCCAAGGCAATTTATTCTGGCATGGACTGTGTCGGTTTACTCTTGCCCACGACGCCGCTGCACTGGCAACTCGTCCAGAGCTGCGGTCGTCCGTTGGTGGCCACCAGCGGCAATCGTGAGGGGGAGCCGTTGGCTCACGAGGTCGATGAGGCGCACGAACAACTGGCCTCGATCGCCGACACCTGGCTGCATCACGATCGACCCATCGCGCGCCCAATTGACGATAGCGTCGTCCGTGTCATCGCGGGGCGCCAGGTAACGATACGCCTGGCCCGTGGACTGGCGCCGCTTTCGTTGGAGCTGCCTTGCAACCGACCGATCCTGGCGCTGGGGGGACAGCAGAAAGCGGCCGTGGCGCTGGCAAACGGAGCCCAGGCAGTCCTCGGACCGCATACCGGTGACCTCGACGCCCTGAGAACGCGCGATCGCTTCGTGGCCCACGTGCGGCAGTTTGTCGAGTTGTACGGCGCCGAGCCGGAGTTGCTCGTCCACGATCTACACCCCGATTACTTCACCACGTGTTGGGCGGCAAAGCAGCCGTTGCCGAGCTTCGCCGTGCAGCACCATCACGCCCATATCGTGGCCGGCATGCTGGAACACGGCTGGCTTGATCGTGAGGTGCTCGGCGTCGCGTTTGACGGTACGGGCTACGGCGCCGACGGCACTATCTGGGGTGGCGAGTTCCTGGTAGCCACCGCATCCGAGTTCCGCCGCGTGGCAAGCTTGCGCCCGTTTCGCTTACCGGGCGGTGAATCGGCGATCCGCGAACCATGGCGCATCGCGCTGGCGCTGGTCGCCCAGGCGGCGTCTCCGCAAGTTGCGGTCGAATTCGCTGATGACCACTTTCGGCGCTCGGCTGCCGAAGGTGTCCTGGCCATCTTGAACCTCGACCGTTTTTCGCCCGTCACTACCAGTGCCGGCCGGCTGTTCGACGGTGTGGCGTCGCTCATCCTGGACACACACGTCGCGAAGTTCGAGGGCGAACCGGCCATGCGGTTGGAAGCCGCTTGCGATCCGTCGGCGCCGGGCGCCTACGACTTGCCGCTGCGCGACGGGAAAATCGTGGAAATTGACTGGCGTCCCCTGGTGGCGGCCGTGCAGGCCGATCGTATGATGGGCGTGCCGCCGGGCGCGATGGCCATGAAGTTTCATCGCGCCGTCGCCGCCGCGATCGCCGCGGTCACTTGGCGGTTCCCCGATCGGCCGGTTGTATTGGGCGGCGGCGTATTCCAGAATCGGGTGTTGATCGAGTTGTTGTGCGAGCGTTGGTCCGGCCGTCGGCAAGCGCTGGGGTTGCCGGGCCGGATTCCACCTAATGACGGCGGCCTGGCCGCCGGACAGTTGGCGGTGGCCGCTTGCCGGACCAATCGAGGATAAAACATGTGTTTAGGAGTGCCGGGTCGGGTCGTCCGTTGGATCGATCGTGACCCGACCTTTGCCAGCGCGGAGGTCGAGTTCGACGGCGTTCGACGCGTCTGCCATATGGCATGCGTGCCCGAGGCTGAAGTGGGCGACTACGCGATCGTCCACGCCGGCGTCGCGATTAGTCGAATCGACGTCGGTGAGGCTGAGCGCCTGCTGGCCGAATTGGCCATCCTGGGCGACGACGAAGGGTGGCGTCGGGAGGGACCTGCATGAAGTACGTTGACGAATTCCGCGACCCCGCCGCGGCCCGAGCGCTCGCCGACGAGATTCGCCGCCTTGCCACTCGCACCTGGACCGTGATGGAAGTCTGCGGTGGGCAGACGCACAGCCTGTTGCGGCACGGCATCGAGGAGGAGCTCGCCGGCGCGGTGGAGTTGATCCACGGTCCCGGCTGTCCGGTGTGCGTGACGCCGCTGGAATCGATCGACCTGGCACAACGGATCGCCGAGCGATCGGACTGCCTGTTGGCCAGTTTTGGCGACATGCTTCGCGTGCCGGGGAGCCGTCGCAGCCTGCTTGACGTACGCGCCGCTGGCGGCAACGTGCGGCAGGTTTATTCTCCGATGGACGCCGTGGAACTGGCGCGCCGCGAACCTGGGCGGCAGGTCGTGTTTTTCGCCGTTGGTTTCGAGACCACCGCCCCGGCCACCGCGCTGGCAGTCAAACAGGCCGATGCGAAGGGACTGGACAATTTCAGCCTGCTGGTGGCGCATGTGCGTGTGCAGCCGGCGATGGAGGCACTCGTCGCGTCGCCCGATAACCGTGTGCAAGGATTTCTGGCCGCGGGGCACGTGACGACGGTCATGGGCTTCGAATCCTACGACGAATTCACGCGGCGTTTTCGACTGCCGGTGGTCGTGACCGGTTTTGAGCCGATCGACCTGCTGCGGGGCATTCTGGCCTGCGTGCGGCAGCTTGAAGCGGGGGAGGCATGTGTGGAAAACGGGTACGCTCGCGTTGCGAGGCCGGAAGGCAACCTGGCCGCCCGTGGAATCGTGGCCGATGTCTACGAGGTCTGCGACCGGCCATGGCGCGGGTTGGGTGTGCTCGCCGCGGGCGGATTGCGGCTCCGGCGCCAGTGGCGACGTTTCGATGCCGAGCGACGGTTTGGCCTGTTGGACTTACCGGTTCTCGAGCCGGCCGAGTGTCGCGCGGGCGACGTGTTGGCGGGGCGGCTCAAGCCCACGGCTTGCCCCGCCTTCGGCACGCGCTGCACGCCCGAACGGCCGTTGGGCGCGCCGATGGTCTCGTCCGAAGGGGCCTGCGCGGCGTACTTTCATTATCGCCGCACCACCACAGCCACAACTTAGTCCGGCGTTGCTGACGTTAATCGGAATTTGGGTATGGAGCCGGCACGTGATCGAGCCGGCACACGTTGAATCGTAGGCGGCAATTCGTGGCAAGTACGTGATGACATGTCAGATCAAGTATGGAACCCGCATTGCCCGGTCCCAACGGCAAGTGACGACGAGCGGATCACACTTGCCCATGGCGAAGGCGGCCGGCTCGCGCGGCGACTGATCGAGCAGCGGATCGTCCCGAAACTCTTCAACGCCACCCTGGCCCGCTTGGGCGACGCGGCGCTCCTGCCGCGAAGTGAGTACCCGCTGGCGTTCACCGCCGACAGCTTCGTCGTATCACCGTTGTTCTTTCCCGGCGGAAATATCGGCACGTTGGCGGTGTTCGGGACGGCCAATGACCTGGCGGTGGCGGGGGCACGGCCGCGCTGGCTGAGCTTGTCGTTCATTCTCGAAGAAGGATTGCCGTTCGACGTCTTCGACCAGGTGCTGACAAGTATCGCCAAAGCGGCGGCACGGATCGATGTGCAGATCGTGACCGGAGACACCAAGGTCGTCCCGCGAGGCGCGGCCGACCGCATGTTCATCCAGACTACCGGTATCGGCGAACTCGTCGATCCGCCGCCGCTCGGCCCCTCGGCGCTCGTGCCGGGCGACGAATTGCTGGTGAGCGGACCGATTGGCCGGCACGGGATCGCAGTCCTTTCAGCACGGGAAGGACTGGCCGTCGAGCCGGCGCCCGTGAGCGATTGCGGGCCACTGTTAGCCGCGGTCGATTCCCTGCGCACCGCCGGCGTGAACGTGCGAGCGATGCGCGACGCCACCCGCGGTGGCGTGGCCGCCGTGTTGCATGAATGGGCCCAAGCCAGCCGCACGATGTTGGCCATCGACGAGCGGCAAGTACCTGTCACACCCGACGTGCGCGGCATCTGCGAGTTGCTGGGGCTCGACCCATTGCACGTCGCCAACGAAGGGACGATGGTCGTGGCGATCGAGCCAGGCGAAGCGGATAAAGCCCTTGCCGCGTTGCGTCAGCACACCAGTTTTACGCAAGCGGCGCGGATCGGTACGGTCGAGCCGGCGGGCTTAGCTCCGGTTGTCGTACGCCGCGCGTTGGGCCGTGCCCAGCCGCTCGACGAACCGCTCGGTGCGCCGCTGCCACGGATTTGTTGAGCTCACACTGGGCCGCGTCAACTGCGACAAGCACCTGCGTGACCAGCCCAAGTGGTCTGGCACGTCACGCACACTCCGCAAAAAAGCGCGAGTCGCTCGGCAATTGCGGCGCGACCGTCGTTGGGTCTTCGTCCGCGATCCGTCGATAGACCTCCTCGCGGAGAATGCGCACTTCGCCTGGGGCGTCGAAACCCAGCTTCACCGTGTCACCGTGAATCTTCAACACGGTGACCACCACGTTGGGCCCGACCATGACCCGCTGTCCATCTTTTCGGCTGAGTACGAGCACGTCACACCTTCCTTTTTGAGAATAAAGGGTTTTGGGAAAAACTACCTGGCCCGACGCGGCGTCGCGTGGCGCCTGACCGGTTCGGTTTTGCGCCCCGCCGTGGGCTCGACGACCTCGACCTGGTCGACGAATTCCTCGACGCCCGCGAGATCACAAAGCACGATCCAAGCCATCTGCCGCTCATGAAAAGTTGAGACGCGACCGCGAACCGTCAAGACGCCTTCATGGAAGCAGCAATCGAGGTGACGTAGGCCGGGGTACGCACTCGCGGCCAGGCGAAGCCGCGCGAGCTTCACGACGTGGTGCGCGCGGGCGCCGGCCGGTGCCAGTTCAGTTTCGGTCTCGTTCGTAAGCAACACGAAAGCACCTCCTGCGAAACGTAAACGAAATCGACTCGGAATAGCGCGCCCGAAATCGCATCTCGAGCCCAAACCAAGCGACGGTCTCGATCGCCGTGACACACGGCGGATCGTTCGGTCCAGCGGGAACCGTTCAGAGCGTGGCGTGCGGGAACGCCAACAAAAAACCCCTTTCATGCGCAGCTTGCACAGTAGGGGGCTTTCGGAGCCTGTCAGCAACGTACCCGTCACGAGCACGTCAACAATCACGATGTTATACTTCACGCGGCCGAAAATGAGACATTTGGCTTGATGCCAACGATGGGCCGCTTCGCGGCCACGGCTCGGCATGGCCCTACTTGCGGTCCGGCAACAGCAATGCCGACATCGGCAGGCGTCTCCGGTGACGCC
>DATLQY010000314.1:0-6258 GCA_035534975.1 Pirellulales bacterium | reverse complement strand
GCGTGGGAACGGCTCTTCGGCCGCTCTGCGGCCACGTGGGGCAGGTTTCCAAGGGGGGCATACCTGCCTCGTAGCGGAACTCGTAAGAGTTTCGATTGATTCGCCTGGACATCGGAATTCTCACGAATTCCGCTACCCCGGAACGGGCTCGGCGGCTCCTGGACGCGGAGCGTCCAATCGTGCGTTCCCACGCGGAGAGTGGGAACGAGGGCTCGATGGTTCATGGCCCCTTGGAAACCTACCCCACATTACAACGTCGGACCGATGCTCCAGGGGGCGAACTCCTCTTCACCTACGCCGAGCAGCTCGCTCTTGGTTTTCTTGCCGCCGGCCACTTCGAGCACCATCTCGAAGATTTGCCGGCCGACTTCCTCCAACGGCGTACCTTCAAGGACCGTACCGGCGTTGATATCCATGTCGTCGATCATCCGCTCGTACATTGGAGTGTTCGTGGCGATCTTGATCGAAGGCGTCGGCTTGCAGCCGAAGCAGCTACCCCGGCCCGTGGTGAAGGCCATCACGTTGGCGCCGCTGGCGACCAATCCGGTTACGCTCGCCGGGTCGAAACCGGGCGAATCCATGAAGACAAAGCCCTTGGCGGTGATCGGTTCACCGTAGAGGTACACGCCGGCCAGCGCGGTCGAACCCCCCTTCGCCACAGCGCCCAGAGATTTTTCGTAGATCGTCGTCAGCCCGCCGTCTTTGTTCCCCGGCGACGGATTGTTGTTCAGCTCGACGCCGAACATGGCCGCGTAGTGTTCCCACCAGCGGATGCGTTCGGCCAGCTTTTCGCCGATGGCGCGCGTGCGGGCGCGGCGCGTCAGCAAGTGCTCGGCGCCGTAGACTTCGGAGGTTTCGGCCAAAATCGTGGTGCCGCCGACGGCGACGAGCAGGTCGCTGGCGACACCCAAAGCGGGGTTCGCGGTGATCCCCGAATTACCGTCGGACCCACCGCAATTCAATCCCAACAGAATCTCACTGGCGGGGATCGTCACACGGCGGACATTGTTGACCGCCGGCAACATGCTCATGATCTGGCGGTGCGCAGCCTCGATCGTCTTGGCCGTGCCGCCGCAGTCCTGCATGCTCAAGATGGGAGGCAGCTTGCGGGCCGTTCCGTTGATTTGCACTAGTCCGGAGTTTTCGACCAGGTACGGCATGGCCGCCGTTTCGCAGCCTAGTCCGATCAGCAGGTAGCCGCCGACGTTGGGGTGCTTGGCGAAGCCGGCCAGCACGCGGTTGAGCTGCTGGTGGTCTTCGCCGCCGTACTGCAAGCCGCAGCCGCCTTTGTGCGTCAGCGGAAGAATGCCGTCCACGTTTGGGAATTGAGCGAGCAGCGACTTGTCGAACCGCTGGGACACGTATTTGCTGACCGAGGCCGAGCAATTCACGGTCGATATCACCGCCAGGTAGTTGCGCGTGCCGGCCTTGCCGTCGGCGCGGCGATAACCCTGGAACGTGCGGCCTTCGATCGGCGCCGGGTCGGGCGGCACCTCGGTGGCGTATTCATATTGGCGCGTGAAGGTGCCGGCCTCGATGTTATGGGTGTGAATCCAATCGCCAGGCTCGATCGCTTCCGTGGCGAAACCAATCGTCTGACCGTAACGAAGCACGCGATCGCCCTTGCGGATCTTTTCCAACGCGATCTTATGACCCATCCGCACAGCTCCGCTCAGAGTGACCGTGGCGCCGCCGGCCGAGACCTGCGCCGACTGGGGTACATTGCGGATCGCCACGCAGACGTTGTCGTCCGGGTGCAGGTGGACTACGTCGGTCGTCGGCGAAGCAGTGGCGGGCATGCGTTTCATCCTGGGTGGGAAAGGCGAGAGGGATGACCAAATCGTCGAACCATATTAGGCAGAATACCGCGAACGCGCCGATCGTGCAATTGAACGCGGTCGAAGGTAGGCCCCTCGTGCCCCTCGTTCCCACGCTCTGCCGACCCACTGCGCGGGTGCCCCGAACGAAGTTTCGGCCGCTCCGCGGCCACCGGGACGCGGAGTGTCGAATACGGCCCATTCCCACTCGCAGCGTGGGAACGAGGATATGGCCTAAACTCTTGCGAATTCAGCTACAGTGCGGGATTCTCACGAATTCCGCCACGACGGTCATCGCGCCGCCAACTCACCCCATTCCAATTGGAACTCGTGCTGACAACGCTTGCAACTGACCTTGCGACACAGCACGTCCGGCGCAAAACGGACCGGCTGCGCGCAGCCGGGGCAGGCGACCGTAAGCCGGCGGCTCGAGGCTTTGAAGCCGTCGTAGATCGTCTGGGGAACGTCGGCGAAAACGATGTCATCCTCCATGAGCGTCGTGAGCACTTCGACGGTCAAAGGCGCGATCGCGGCCACGCGGTTGGCCAGGCGCCGAATCGAGGCCTCGAACACGTTGCGCGCCAGCCGCCCGTTGCCAAAGGTCTCGTCGCGACGGTCGAGCAAGTGCTGAAAGCCCACCAGGAGCTTCCACCTGGTCGGCCAAGGGAGAACGTATCGGTTCTGCTCGCACATCGTCTGAAAGATGCGGCCCAATTCAGAGGCGGTGTAGTCGGCAAAGTCGAGCCGCCGGCCGAAACGCGAGGTGAGACCGGGGTTGGTGTCGAGGAGCGCCTGCATCGGCTCGGGATAGCCGGCCAGCACGACGACCAGTCGCCGCCGGTCGTCCTCGATCCGTTTCAAGAGGGCCTGCACGGCCTCGCTGCCGTAAGGATCGTCGCCGCGTTCGGCCACCAGGCTGTAGGCCTCGTCGATGAACAACACGCCGTCCAGCGCCTCGTCGATTTTCTTGTGCGTCTTGGGACCGGTCTGTCCGGCGTACTTGGCCACCAGTCCGGAACGATCGGTCTCGACCAGATGACCGCGGGTCAAGATTCCCATACCGCCGAAAATTCGTCCCAACAGTCGGGCGACGGTCGTCTTGCCGGTGCCGGGATTGCCGCAAAACAGCATGTGCAGACTGACCTCGGTCCGCGGCAGCCCAACCTTCGCGCGGTGCTCCTGAATCTTGAGGAAGTTGACCAGTTCCTGCACGTCATGTTTGATCGACGCCAGCCCGATCAGGCCGTGCAATTCGGCCAGCGCCTCGGCCAATTGCTTGGCGCGCGCCTCCGCGCTGGCCGGCGCCGCGGTCTTGGAAATGGTCCAATCGTCGTCATCCTCGTCGGCGGCCAGCTTGACCGTCTGAGCGCGGCTCACGACGGGAAGATCGTCATCGTCATCACCGGCATCGAGCGGGAGCGGCACCAGTTGGCGTTCCAGCTCGTCTTGGATCCACTTCAATCGCGCGGTCTCGTCGGGCGAAACGTGACCGTCGATCTTCGCGACCAGGTTGGCCACGCGAACGACGATCGTTTCCAGCTCCGCCACGCGTTTTCGCAGCGGAGGCAACTGGGCGAACGGTCGCAGCAGGCTGCCCCAGCTCAAGGCACCGGACTGGGCCGCGACCTGTTTCAACGTCTCGCGCAGCCGGCCCGATTCGACCTTCGTGCGCCAGGCGTGCTCGAACAACTCGGCGGCCAACGAGAATTCCGAGGCGCTCACGCGTCCGTCGCTCTGCGCTATTTCGACGAAGACCTTGACCAGAAGCTCGCGCTCCAGGTTCCGCATCCGCTCTACGAAATTGTCGGGCTTTTCTCCCAGCGCGTCGGCGTGCTCCGCCAGGCACTCGCGCACGCCCGCCTTGAAAAGCTCGCGGCAGTCGCACATCGCCTGGCGGAACTGAACCACCAGGGGGTCATCGATGGAAAGTGCTGGATCCGGCATGTCCGGCATTATACTTCAACCGTAGAACGGAATTCATTCCGTTTCCGTCTTTTAACGGAATGAATTCCGTTCTACGAGTGGGATGTCTCATTCTCTCATTCTTGACCGCGTTCCACTCCCAGCACCCGAAAGATCCCTCGGCAAAAGTCGGGCAGGTCGTCAGGCTTGCGGCTGGAAACGAATTGACGATCGACGACGACCGGCGCATCGACCCAGATCGCGCCGGCATTCACCAGGTCGTCCTTGATGCCGGGCGAACCCGTCACGCGCACTCCTCGGTACACGCCCGCCGAAATCGGAATCCATCCGCCGTGGCAGATCGCCGCCACCAGCTTTCCCTGGCCGGCGAAATCACGGACGAGCTGAAGGACTTTGCCATCGCGGCGGAGCTTGTCGGGCATGAAACCACCGGGTACGACCACGCCGTGGAAATCGGCGGTGGCCATGTCGCGGATCGCCGCGTCACTGCGACACGGATAGCCATGCTTGCCGGCATAGGTTTTCTCGGCCTCGGGCCCTGCCACGACGACGCGCGCCCCGGCCTCGATCAGCCGCAGCTTGGGGTACCAAAGCTCCAGGTCTTCGTAAACGTCATCGACGAAGATCAGAAAACGCTGATCGGCGAGTGGTTGAGATTGCGTGGATGTCATTGGTCATTCGTCAGTGGTCAGTGGTCATTTGCGGGGCCGAACAGCGCGGCGCTGGCCGTGAAACCGTGCAGAAAATTCTTGCCGCCGATGGGCCCCATTTCACCCTGGGCGAAGAAGCCCGCAACGGGAATTTCCCCCAGCACCTCGGCCAGCACTGCGGCGTCGTGGTGGGCGCGGTCGAACAGCCGCGTCCCGCGGCCGTTGCAGGTGAAGAGCAACGCCCCGTGGGCCTCATGGCCGGCCTGTCGCGAGGCCAACAACAGCTCGCGCAGGTCTTCGTCGGCCGTCTGGGCGTCGCGCACATGGAATTGGATAGTTTGCCCGGGCCGGATGAAATCGCCGATTTCGATGGCCCCCGTGCTGCGGTCGGCGCCGATGCAGTTGCGGACCAGAAAATCGCCGCGAACGAATTCGCCCTGGTACTCGTTGACCACACGTCCCACGTGCAGCCCTTGCTGGGCCAACTTTTGTTCTCGTGGCGACAGCTTGTCGAAAATATCCTGCAGTTGCGATAGCGCGGGCCTGCCGCTCAATTCGGCGATCATGTTCCGCTCGGCCTTGGTCACGACGAAGTGGCGGCCGATCGGCCGGCAACCCTGCGAGACGACGGCGCGAACTGACAACGGCCCGTGAATCATCGCCCCTACGGCTCCCTGTTCGTAAACACGGCGGTCGAGAAGCATGCGGTTCTCACCCGGCGAGTAGCCGCCGCTGGCCATGCCGCCCAGAACCGGCACGCCCGGCCGGTCTTCGTTCAATCGTTCCAGCAGCAAGTCCGCGGGGAAGCTAAACGGATCGGCCAGCAAGACAAGCGTCGCGTCGGCGGGCCACTCGGCCGCGAGCTCGTCGGGCCAACCGACGAACGTGCCCCCTTCCGCAGTCCGCTGGAAGTCAAGGTGCAGCGGCTGAATCGCCGCGCCTGGCAACGACGCCAGCCAAAGTGATAGGGCGGGCTGGCCCTCGATCTCTCGCGCGGTGGCGACGATCGACTCGCCAGTCGTCCCCAACAATACACGAGCGGCCGTACGTTCGGCCAGGCCCGCCGCCAGCTCATCGAACCGCGCCGCGTGGTGGCTCGATGCGAACACGACGGCCAGGTCGGCTTGCGTATTCAAACGCTCGCACGCCGCCTGGCAAACCTCGATCGCCGCCTGCCGCGTATCGGCAGAAGTTGAGAGCGCGGCGGCAAACCGTGGACTGGGCACGGTGGAACCAGGACTCATGGAACTCTCCACGGCGAGACTCGGGAAATAACGATCCGCAACTTACCGCGCCGCGGGCGCCGCGAACATGGGGCTGGGCTTGATTTCGCGGCACGTCCGACGCAACGAAGCCCCGGATGTTCGTTTCCCGATTACTCAACCCGCGAAGCTTGTAGGGTGGGACAAGACCGCCTCGGGCGGGCGACGGCCCACCAACATCCATCCCGACAAGGCTTACATAGCAGTAGTGCGGCCCCGGATGGTTCGTCTGCCGATTACTCAACCCGTGAATTCGCCCGCGAGGTACAATGCGGTTTGCCGACCCCACCGACCACCGGCGGCTGACCCGATTGCGTACGTCCTTCGCCGAACAGGTCTTCGCCCGGCTGCTTTTTCCGCAGCCCCGGCGTTTGGCGGACTGACGCGACGATCGAAGCCACGACGGCGACGGCCAGGAACGAGACCACGACCAGGAGCGGGACCCAAGCTGGAATCTCCTCGCCGTCGAGCCAATGTTCCTTGATCCAGTCGGATGCCAACATTTTCACGCCGACGAAGACCAGGATCGCGCTCAATCCGTAGCGGAGATAGCGGAAGCGATCCATCGCCCCGGCCAGCAGGAAATAAAGCGCCCGCAATCCGAGA
>DATLQY010000313.1:0-4142 GCA_035534975.1 Pirellulales bacterium | reverse complement strand
ATGTGGGGCGCCGAGTGGGACGTACCCACGTTGATCAAGAACTGCCGTCTCGCTGGGTTCACCGGCGTCGAGCTGCGTAGCGGCCACAAGCACGGGGTCGAGCCGTCGCTGAGCGCCGACGAGCGGCGACGTGTGGCAATGACGTTTCGCGAAAACGAGATCGAGCTGGTCGGGTTCGGTACCGCTTGCGAGTACCAATCGCCCGACCCGGCCGTGCTGAAGCAAAACATCGAGGACACCAAGGCCTTCATCAAGCTCGCGCACGATTGCGGCGGAACGGGCGTCAAGGTGCGGCCCAACGGCCTGCCCAAGGACGTGCCCGTCAAGAAGACGCTCGAACAAATCGGTACGGCACTCAACGAAGTCGCCGCCTTCGGCGCGGGCTTCGGCATGCAGATCCGGCTCGAGATCCACGGCCATGGCACCGACAAGCTCGAGCACATCCGTACGATCATGGACGTCGCCGACCATCCGGGCGCCACGGTCTGTTGGAACTCGAACCCGGCCGACCTCGACGGCGAGGGACTTAAACACAACTTCAACCTGGTCAAGGACCGGCTGGGAACGATCCACATCCACGACCTGGTGAGCAACTATCCCTGGCCGGAACTGTTCGCCTTGCTGAAGACGGCCGGGTTCATCGGCTGGACGCTGTTGGAGGAAGGGGACCCCACCGCCGACCCGATCCGCGTGATGAAATACTACCGGCTGCTTTGGGAACGGCTGGTTTTATAAGTGCATTCTCGTTTTGCCCGGCCGCACCGGCCGTACCCAAACAAAGACCTAGGGAAGCCACCTACCACAAGTAACGCTCGACCCGCGAAGTATGAAACCAACAAAACCACCGATAGCTCTGATAACACGGATAGTTCATCCCCACATCCCCCCTTTACGAAACGGCAGAAGCCCGTAGTAGCCCCTGAAAAATGGCGTACAATTGCCTGATACCGCGCCCGAGTCGCGGCCAGGAACCAGGAGCAGACCATTGAACCGGGTCAAACGTTGTCGTTATGGGGAGATGATCCACCAGCCCCACGACGCCTACATCGGACGATCGCTCGATCTGTACGGTGAGTTCTCCGAGTCGGAGGCGGCCCTGTTCCGCGAGCTGATCGCGCCCGGGCAAACCGTGCTCGATGTCGGCGCGAACATCGGCGCGCACACCGTGGCGCTGGCCACATTGGTCGGCCCCACGGGCCGAGTGCTGGCCTTCGAGCCGCAGCACGCCCTGTTTTATTGCCTCTGCGGCAACGTGGCGCTCAACGCGCTCAACCAGGTGCGCTGCCAGCAAGCCGCCGTCGGCGACGCGCCGGGACAGATTCAAGTTCCCGAGGTTGATTATTCTCGCGAAAACAATTTCGGCGGAATCAGCCTGGCGCAAGACCTCCGCGGTCACGCCACGTACCCGGTTCCGCTCGTGCGGATCGACGATCTCAAGCTCGCGGCATGCCACCTGATCAAGGTCGACGTCGAGGGGATGGAGTGCCAGGTGCTTCAGGGCGCGGCCGAGACGATCCGCCGTTTCCAGCCGATCTTGTACGTCGAAGACGACCGGGCCGAAAAATCGGCGGCCCTGCGCGATTGGCTCCAGCGGCACGGCTATGAAATGCACCAGCACCGGGCGCCGCTGTTCAACCCGGCCAATTACGCCGGCAACCCGCACAACGTTTTTGCCAACGTCGTCTCGCTCAACCTATTTTGCCACCCGCGCGGCCGGGCACCGGCGTTCGACCGCCAGAGGCATGCGCTGGTTCGAATCGAGCCGCGCGAGCTGGGGGTGCTTTCGGTGCCGCTCGCCGGCGAACCGCATGCCTCGCCGCTCGACGCGGCGCGGCAAGCGCACCAGGCCGGCGACGTGGAACGGGCGGTGCAACTGTACCGGCAGGCGTTGGCCGCCGACCCGAACCGCGCGCAAAGCTGGTACCTGCTGGGGGCCGCGTGTCAAACGCTGGGCCGGCTCGACGAGGCGGCTGCCGCTTTGCAGCAGGCCCTGGCCATCAACCCCCGGCACGCCGAGTCGCGCAACCATTTGGGCGTCGTGCTGGGCCAGCAAGGACGGCTCGACGATGCCCTGTCCAGCTTCCGCCAATCGCTGGAGCTCAAACCGGGCGAACCGGAATTCCTCAACAATCTCGGGCTGACGTTGATCAAACAGGGCAAGAAGGACGAAGCCGAACGCGCCTTTCGCGAGATCTTGCGGGCCAAGCCCGACGACGCGAAAGCGCGCCGCAATCTGCACGACCTGCTCCGCGGGGCCGGCCGAGCCGACGAGCTCGTCGTCAGTCAAAAAGAGGCCGTCGATAGCCAGCCCGACTCGGTCCCAGCCCGCATGGAGCTGGCTGTGGCGCTGTTGGAAAAACAACGCCCGGACGAGGCGGCGCTATTGCTGGAGGAGGTATTGCGGCTGCAGCCCGATGCCGCCGAAGCGCACAACAACCTGGGCATGGCGCGGGCCGCCGGGGGTCGGCGCGAGGATGCGATCGCCTGCTATCGCCGCGCGGTGGCTCTCAAGCCCGACTTTGCCCAGGCGCACAACAACTTGGGCATCGCCCTGCGGCAGCAAGGGCAGTTGGAGGCCGCCGTGGCCAGTTGCCGCGAGGCGGTGCGTCTGCGGCCCGACCTGCCGGAAGGGCACAACAACCTCGGCAGCGCCCTGGAGGAAACCGGCCGGATGGACGAAGCCGTGGCGAGCCTGGAAGAGGCCCTCCGCCTGCGGCCCGATTTCGCCAAGGCCCACAACAACCTGGCAATCGCTTATTGGCACCAGGGCCGGCTCGAGGAGGCGATCGCAAGCTGCCAACGCGCCATCGAGATGATGCCCGAGCTTTCCGAAGCCCACAATAACCTGGGCAACGTGCTTCGCGACAAGGGGATGCTCGACGAGGCCCTGGCCAGCTACGAGCGGGCGATCGTCATCAAGAGTGACTATGCCGATCCCTACTGGAACCGCTCGCTGATCCGGCTGTTGCAGGGCGACTTGACGCCTGGTTGGGACGACTACGAGTGGCGTTGGAAACTCGCCAGTTTCGTCGTCCGCAAGACCGACCGGCCCAAGTGGGACGGCTCGTCGCTGGAAGGCCGCACCTTGCTGATCGACACCGAGCAAGGACTGGGCGACACGATCCAATTCATCCGCTACGCGAAAGTGGTCCGCGAGCGCGCCGGGCAGGTGGTGGTCGTTTGTCCCAAGACGTTGGTTCACTTGTTGTCGAGCTGCGCCGGAATCGACCAACTCCTGACGCAGGGCGATCCGCTGCCTGCGTTCGATACCCATACGCCGCTGTTGAGCCTGCCGTACATTCTTGGCACGACATTGAACAACATACCCGCCCAGGTCCCCTACCTGTCGGCCGACAAGGGGCTGGTCGAACGCTGGCGCGGTGAGATCGCGTCGTTCGCCGGTTTCAAGATCGGCATCGCCTGGCAAGGAAGTCCCAAGAACCGCACGGACCGGCTGCGTTCAATGCCGCTGGCCGAGTTCGAACCGCTGGCGCGCGTGCCGGGCGTGCGTTTGCTCAGCCTGCAAAAGGGGCTGGGAAGCGAGCAGATCGCGGCCTTGAAAGGCCGCTTCGAGTGCGTCGACCTGGCGAGCCGGCTCGACAACGACGCCGGTCCGTTCATGGACACGGCGGCCGTGATGCGGCACTTGGACCTGGTGATTACTTGCGATTCGGCCATGGCGCACCTGGCCGGCGCTTTGGCAGTGCCCGTCTGGATCGCCTTGCCTTTTTCGCCCGACTGGCGGTGGATGCTCGATCGCGACGACACCCCCTGGTACCCCACCGCGAGGCTCTTTCGGCAGACTAAGTTGAGTGAATGGACGCCGGTCTTCGAGCGGATGGCGGAAGAGCTGGCACGTATGCGATAATGGCTGCGTGTTTGCCGCAAGATTCGATCGGGCTTGGGGTAAATCTAGCGAGTAAGTCTAGAATCCAAGCCAAGCCGGCTATGCGCGGGTCTCGCCGTTGACGTTGGCAGACGTCAACCTCGGTGGTTTTCTGGCGCCTGGCTCGGGCTCGGCATCGCCCCCGTAGAGCCTGGTCAATTGCCCTTGGGCATTGATCAGGCCTTCGGCCACCATGCGGTCAAAACCCTCCTTCGGCGGGAGCCTGGTGGCTTCCAGCGCAGCTCGCATTTCTTCG
>DATLQY010000312.1:0-3191 GCA_035534975.1 Pirellulales bacterium | reverse complement strand
TCGCCAGCGTCAGCTTTCAATCGCTCCAGGTCGTCCTTGATGCCCGCGTACGCCTTGGCGAGCTTTTCGAGGTCCTTTTTCTCCTCCGCGATCTGCTTGACCAACCCGGGATCCTGGTCCCTCAAATTGCGCGCCGCCGCTTGCGCCAGGGCCGTGGCGCGCAAGGCTTCCTGGAATCGGTCGATAGCGACGCACGTCTCGATCAGGTCCTTGGCCGACTCGAACTGCTCTTTCTCGGCGGCCTTGCCCGTCGGGCTGGTTGGGGCCTTTGTCGCCACCTCCAATGTCTCCAGTCGCAACTCCAACTCTTTGATCTCGAACCACTTTGCCAATCCGTCGATGGCCTCGAATGCGACCTTCGAACTGCCCGCCTCCGCGGCCAACTCGCGGGCCAGGTCCAAAAGCGCGTAGCGTTCGGCGCTGTCGGGCTTCGCGTCGAGCGCCGCGCGCTGACTCTTCCTCGCGATGATCAAAAGTTGTTCGGGTATCTTGGCGGCTTGCAGTTCCTGCTGGAACTTGTCCTTCGCGGCGCGCCGTGCCGCCGTCAGTTGGTCGGCGGAAGGAAGGGGCGCCTTCTTCTCGGGAGTGTTCAAGAGATTGACCAGTGGTGCCCGTGGGTTGACCGTGGGCGGCAGATCGATCTGGTCCGGCGGCAACGCATTCGATTCCACACGACCGGCTGCCGGGTCGGCCGACCGTTTGCGGGGACTTGGTCTCTGCCGCTCATCTACATCAATTGCCTTTTGTCCTAGCTTGACGACGCGTGATGGCGGCTCCGGCCTCAATGCGTAGTAGCCACCGGCCAGGATCAGCAATCCCGCGACGACGCCGACCATACGACCGCGATACCTATACCTGCTGCCGCGGTCGGAGCGAAAGGGATTGCCCGCCGCCCGGCCGAACGCCGACGGTGGCGCTTTGACATTGGCGAAACCAGCGAAGGGCTTGCTCCAAGCGCTGGTCTCGCGCGTGACTCCAAGCTCCTTCGTTTCGGCGCCGCACCGCGCGCGACCGCAAAGCTCCCGCAGCCTGGCGTCTGCGGCGAACGGCGCCAGGGCGTCGGCCAACTCCTTCGGGTTCGAGTAGCGCTCGTCAGTGCGTTTTCGTAACGTCCGGTGGATCACGGTCAACACGGCCGTCGGCACGTCGGGGCGGCGCTCCGCCAATGGCGGCGCCATGCGCAGCAGGTGCCCCTCGCGCTTGTCAAGCGGCGTAGCGTACTCAGGTCCGCTAAAGGGTGCGGTCCCTGCGAGCAACTCGTACAGCGTACATCCCAGACTGTAGATGTCGGCACGGATGTCGACATCATGACTGCCTTCGAATTGCTCCGGCGCCATGTAGTCGGTCGTGCCGATCACCTGGCGGGCGGTGGTCAGCCCGTCGCCCGTCTCTTCGACGCCTTGAAGCGGCTCGGTGCCCGCCGCGGCGCCGGCGTGGCGATCTCCCTGGAACAATGCCAGCCCCAGGTCGAGCAGGCTGACCCGGCCGTCGAGGTCGAGCACCAGGTTCGAGGGCTTGAGGTCGCGGTGGACCAGCCCGCGCCGGTTGGCGTAATCGAGCGCCATGGCGGCCTGGCGGACCAGTTTGCAGGCGTCGGCCACCGGCAAACGGCCGATCACCCTGACCAACGCGGCCAAGTCGAGCCCGTCGACGTACTTCATCACCAGGTAGAGCACCCCGTCGGCCTCGCCGGCGTCGAAGGCGGTGACGATGTTCTCGTGGTCGAGCGTTCCGAGGGCCTTCATCTCGCGCTGGAAGCGCTTCGCGGCGTCGCCGTCGCCCATGCGATCGGCGCGCAGCACCTTGATTGCGACGGTTTTGTGCAACCGGACGTGGACTGCCTTGTAGACCGTGCCCATGCCGCCCTGGCCCAAGCGCTCGAGAATTTGGTACTCGTCGATCATGGCGGGCAATGCGTCAGCCGGGGTGGGCGGCGAGCTTGGCGGCGCGCCCGCCCGCATGACGCGCTCCAGAGCGACGTGCAACTCAGGCTCGGCCTCGAAGCGGGCCTCGTCGGAGGGCTGCGTCAGCTCGCAGGTCAGCGAGTCGGGCACCGGCCGTTCTTCGAGCAGATCCACGGCCGATTGGCAGCTCTCGCACGCTTCCAGGTGCCGCGATACCCCGTCGATTTCCGGCTCGGGAAGCTTGCCGGCGAGGAAGTCGGCGAGGCGTACCGCGTCTGGACACGATTGATTTCGCATGGCGGCTTGGTTTTCCTGGCACTCCGACGACTACGTAGTATAACGAAAGGGCGCGCCACGGGCGTCCCCGCAGGGACGAGATGATGCGAACTTTCTGGCAGGTCGCCCTGCCACCAGGCCCCTCCGGGGCGCTTCCCAGCCGCTCCAGCGGCGACAGTGCATAGCCTGGGGCGTGAGCCTCGTTGCTCTACACATCTTTTGTAGCGACTGGATGCCGGTTTGCCCCGTTCACGGGGCTTCTGCGCAGCGGTATTCGGCCCGGCGTTTACGCCGGGTTAGCAAACCGCCCCACTTGACTTTCTTCCAGCCCCGTTCACGAGGCTTCCAGGATGGCTTAAGCCACGCAAATGGTAAGCCCCGTGAACGGGGATGGCGAGCAGGGTGGAAAACCACTTGGCGTGGATTCAATAAGCTAAGCTGATTCAATCGCTTCGCGGCTACGAAACACACTGACACCCAACTCAATAGCCTGTCGCGGCCAGGCCGTCGCGTTGAAGCGACTCGGTTCCTACGCCGAACCAACCGGTGGCGGCGGCTCCTGCCGGTCGACGTCGGTCCGCGGGGCAACGCGTACCCGCGCTCGGCATGCGCGGCCGCCGCGGCTCAGATCTCGCGGCCTTCCACCAATCCTGAAGCCAAGTCCAGGCTTCGGCGGACACCTGCACGGCGGGCTGACGCCCTTGTGCTGTCCGCCTACGCCTGGCCTTTATCACACGCGCTGCCATCGGAACCCTGCCTTCGGCAGGGCGGCGACCACAAGACCGGGACGCAGGAAATGGTGGCAATTGGCCGGGGCGAAAAGGGATCGTCTGGTCGCCTGGGTGTAGCACGCCATCTTCCTCACCCGCCAGGCAAGGAGTCTGTCGATTTAATCGTGCCAGCCTATTGATTTAGTAATATGTATAGGTATAATAATTTATTACTGGCGGGGCCTGGGAGCGGGGCTGGAGACGGATCGCTATGGCAAGCATGGATTACTGGGCTTCGGCG
>DATLQY010000311.1:0-6967 GCA_035534975.1 Pirellulales bacterium | reverse complement strand
GTCGCGTTTTCGACATGGGTGTCTACTCCGGCTTTGCAATTGGCACGAGGACGATGATCAGCCAGCCGGGCTTGATCCTGAGATCGCCCAACTTGAATTCCTGGGCCAACTTGGAATCGCCCTGCTTGGATGGGCTCCACGTGGCCTTGGCGACCAGGAAACGCGATAGTACTTCCCTGACACGCTCGGCCTGCGGGGCGTCGACCGGCTCGACGCTGATCGACGTGCGCACGATCGAGATCTCGGGCAATTGGCCCTGCTGGTACTCGGCCCGGACGGTCCAGGGCTGCGCGTCGAAGGTCTCGCGCTGGTCGCGTACGCTCGACAGCCGCAGCGTCACTTGGGCCACCTTGTCGTCGAAGCGGACGTTGACCGGCTCATGCTCGGCCAGCGTGATTTCAGCCGGCTCACGTCCCTCGATGCGGGCGTCATCGTCAGGAATCAGACGTAGCTTTTCGAAAACCAACTCGCGGAAGTCGGCCTCGTTCGTGGTCCGCCCGGCGAGGAGAAGTTCGGAGTTGTTGATCGCCGACTCGTGGAACTGCACGGTCGCGGCCGCATTGGCCGGACGAGCTCTCGGTGGGTCGCTCGGCGCGGCGAACTGTAACGCCGAAGCGTACGTGCCCCTCCAGTGCATCTCCGCCGGCGTCGTGCCGACCTTCAGCTTTTGCGACGGATTGGGACGCAACAGGGCAAACACCCCGAGATCGTCGAACGTCAGGTTGGCGCCGCGCGCGAAAGCATCGGTCTGCTGGCGCAACTGCTCGTCAATTTGGCGGCGGGTCTTAGCGGCGGCTTGCTGGTCGCTCTTTGGCTTTTGCTTCCAGGCCGCGCGGCAGGCCAGCTTGCCCACCAGATTGCGCAGCAGGCGGCAACGCATATCGACGCTCACGGCGTAGGGCCTGGTGTCTTGCCGAACTGATATCTGGGGCGACTGGGCGCCGGCGCCTCGTTCCGACAGGTTGACCACTTCGCTGGCCTCGATCTTCGTATAGCTGCGGGCATAGACCGTTACCTTACCTCTGCGGGCCGTGACCTTCGAAACGCCGTTGCCGTGCAATTGCACCCGCACGGCGCCTTGGTCCGAATCGTTTTCGAACTTGGCGCTGGTCTTGCTTTTGAGTTCCCCGCGGACCGAAACGCGCGTTCCGTCCTGGTTTTCGTCGCTCCGGATCGGCCGGTCCACGTCGCGAGTCACCAGCCGGTCGACGAATTGTGCCGTGGCATCCATCACATGGTTCGGGTGCGAAACGAAGTCACGCACCTGGCCGGTCGCCGCCGTGGCCTGGCCGCGCAGCACCAGCCAGGAGTATGCCTCTTGGAGGGGAGCCAGGTCGGGCGGATGGACGCGTTCCCGGTCAGGCAGAGGGAGGTCCATATATGCTTGCCACGCCTGAGTGTAGGCCTGCCATTCCCGTTCGAGCTGTTCGATCCTCCGGCCGTACTCATCGGCGGCTTGCGGAACGGCGCTTCGCAAGAGTTGCATGTAGGTGGAAAGTGAAGCCCGCAATCGGTCGTATTTGGCGCCTTTGGCGCTGGCCCAATTGAATTCGAACCTGCGTTCCAGCGCTTCGAGGCGCGCCAAGTCGGCCTGGCCTTGACCGAATTGCTCCGCCAGACCGCCCAGGCCTAACGCGTCGCTCCTGCTCCCGCCGTTGGGGACCGAGGCCAGTTCCGCGGCCAGCGCATCGCGAGCGGCGGCGGCTTTCGACTTGGCGCCGGCCAGTTCGTCATCGGTCGGGGCGTGGAAGGCTTCCTTGGCTTGCCGAATCGCGTCCAAAACGGCGCCGCCCGCTGCGCCGGCCGGCTCGGCGCGCGCGGCGTTGCGAAACGCGGAGAGGAAACCGACGGCGACAAGGGCGCCGACAACCAACGATCGCATGGACATGGCTCCAGACCCGCACGGCCGACGTACGCCATGCCCCGCCGGGCCGGACTCGTCGGCAGCATCACCCCTGCAATTGTCGTCGCCAAGGAACTGCCGGCAACATCAAGGGGCGCATTTTCCCGGCTTTACCGGAGTTGCCAAGAGGTAGACGTTTGCCGATCGCTTTCGACAGGTTCCGCGAATTCGTCCAGTTTTCGAAAATCGGCTCAAGCCCCACCACGCGTTCGGTCGATAACAGGCCCGCGTGAATACCTCGCGGCACAGCCGGCGGCGTTTTCGCTCGGGCCGGACGGCGCGCGGGACGGTGGTTCAGGCGGCGAGTTCGTGACATGCTCAGGGACGAGGAAGCTACCTCGAATCACTTCGACGCCGAAAGGCGATCGTCGCACGGCCCGCAAACGGCCTGCGATCACGCCCTGACCGTACTGGTCCCGGCATTCGACGAAGAACACCGCCTTCCGAAGACGCTTACCGGACTCGCCGAGTTTCTGGACGCCTCGCGGATCGATTATCGCGTGTTGGTCGTCGATGACGGCAGCCGCGACGCGACGGCGGCCGTCAGCGGCCACTTTGGCCGGCGATTTTCGACGTTGCGGCTCGACCGGCAACGTGGCAAAGGGGCGGCGGTCCGCCGCGGAATGCTGGCCGCAACCGGCGACGTTTTGGCCTTTACGGATGCCGACCTGCCCTATGATTTGTCGGCCTTGCGTTCGGCGTACGACTGGGTCGACCGGGGAGAGTGCGAGGTCGTGTTTGGGGCCCGTGACTTGCGCGAATCGGAGTGTCGCGTCCGGCGCAAACTGTCGCGGACGATCGCCAGCGCGACGTTTCGCGAGGTCGCGAAACGGCTGATCTCGCGGGAAGTGACCGACACGCAATGCGGTTTGAAGGTGTTCAGTCGCCGGGCGGCGCGCGAGATCTTTTCGCGGACCGTCATCGATGGTTTCGCATTCGACGCCGAAGTGGTGTTGCTCTGCCGCCGATTGCGGCTTCCCACCCGGCGGATCGCGGTCAGCCTGGTCAACGAATATGGTTCGACGCTTTCGCTTTCGCGGCACGCCTGGCGGATGTTTCGCGACGTGGTTCGCGTCGGGCTTGCCGACCGCCTTCGCCGCGGCCGTCTGCCGCCGGTGCGAGAATGGCCGGAATCGCCGGCCGTCGAGGTGGACCAGCCGCGGAAGGCCGCGTGATAACGTTTGACATTGACTAGGATGGGGCAAGTTCGCCTTGGGAGGGGCACCCTGCAATGGGTCTCACGGCCCACCGCGACGGATGGAACCACGAAACACACGAAACACACGAAAACGGGGAAGAGTCAGCATTCACCGACCCGCCCAACACGATCAATCGAAACGAAAAGGCAGCCCGCCACCGCCCGCCGACTGCCGTCTCGGCGGCTGTGGCGTACACGTGTTCCAGTCCAACCCCCCTACGCCCCGCGTGTTGCGTCGCCGAAGCGGTTCGGTTGGAACATTGGCGGATTAGGGTGCCTTTTCGTTTCGATTGCGGCGACGCGGCGCTGTCGCCGCACCGCCACGGCGTGGGCAACGGTGGACTCCAGGGTGGGCGGTTATCAGTCGCCTCGGCGCGATTACGCCGACGACAAACTCTCCGTGTGCAGAGCGAGCACCTGGGCCCGCGGCATCGTGGCACCGCCCAAGTCATCGCGGGCGGGAAGGTGCCCGACGTTCCTTGGCGCCGCCGCGCGCCGCCGACGAATGCCACGCGCCATTGGGAACCCATCTCCGGCGGCGGCCGTGAACCCGCGGGACCGCCCGCGGCAAAAACTCCTGGTGCTCCATCGACAATCGCACCAACGCCCACAGGGCACCATCTGCACCAGGGGAACGAAGTAGTGTGGCGCGGCAATGACCCGCCCCGCCGGGCGCAGTCGGCGTGCGGTCGTTTTTTTCTTTGACATGCTGCCCGCCGGCGTTTAGACTAAACCCTAGGTCGTTTGGCGCAAAAGCGTTAGCTCCATACGACCCTTCTCGTAGGTCCATTCGAAAGGACGTCGTCGCGCCGGCCCTTGTGGCCGCGGAACAGGAGCGTTGAACATGGCCAGTAGCGAAAACCAAGGTTTGCAGATCGCGTTGATCATCTTTGTGATGCTCACGATCATTCTCAGCGTGACGACGTTCGTGTTTTTCCGCCAGGCCGATGAAGCGTCGATCCGCAGCGTCGCCGACTCGAAAACGGCCAAAGAAGCCGACGCCGCCCTGAAAACCAAGCTCACGGAAGTCGCGCGGCTCAAGGAGTTGATCGGCGTGCCCGAGGGCCTCGACCCCGCCCAAATCGACACGAAGGCGGCGGAAGATTTCGCCAAGTATGTGACGGCCCAGAGCGAGGAGACGAAGAACTACCGCAGCGCGCTGGAGTACCTCTACGGCACCTATCTCGACAAAGACACTAAGCTGGTCGACAAAACCACGCAGTTCATGAATCTGGAGAAGGAAAAAGAAGCCTTCGAGAAAGCCAAGGACGCTCTGGTGCTTGCCGCTCAGACGAAACAGCAGGAGGCCGAAGACCGACTGAAAAAGGAACAACAAGATTTCACCGAAGAGCGGGCCAAGAAAAACCAGCAAGAGCAAGAGTTGAAAGACCAACTCAAGGCCAAGGGGGAGGAGTTGGATTCCGCGTTGGCCAAAAGCAAGAAGGATATTGACGCCGTCAAGGTCGAAAAGAACAAGGTCGAAGAACTCCTGACGCTCGCCAACGAAAAAAACAGGGAAATCGATCCGGCCACGGGTTTCGAAGTGCCCGACGGCCTGATCGTGTACGTCAGCCAGAAAGCCGGCCTGGTCTGGATCAACGTCGGCGAGGCCGACGGCCTGCGTCGCCAGGTGACCTTCAGTGTGGTGGGCGCCGACGAGAACGTGGGCAAGGGCCAGCCGACCAAGGGCCGCATCGAAGTTACCGAGCTGAAAGGCCCTCATTTCGCCCAGTGCCGCATCCTCCAGGATGAAATCGCCGATCCGCTGGTGCCGGGCGACAAGATCTTCACGCCACTCTGGCAACCCGGCCGCAGCGAAGGTTTCGGTATCGTGGGCAAGATCGACCTGAACGGCGACGGCGAGGACGACCGTGATACGATCGTCGACATGATCCACATGGCGGGCGGAAGGGTCGATGCCCAGGTCGATCCGAAGACCAACAAGCTGGTGGGAAAGCTCAACATCCATACTCGTTACCTGATCCTGGGCGAGCCGCCTGACGACGCAAACGTCGAGAAGGACTACACCAGAATCCAGAAGGAAGCCGATCAACTCGGCATTCAAACGATCACGGTTGAAAAGTTCCTCGACCACGTCGGCTGGAAGAACCCGAAAGAGACACTGATCTTTGGCTCGAGAGGCAACATCAGCGCCCTGCCCCCGGAACAGCCCGACGGCGGGACGCCGACGGCGAACGGAAGGGTCTCCGAGTTGTTCAAAAAGCGAAAACCCAGCCGCCGCGGAGTGAAGAGCACGTTCTAGTTGGCGAGCGGTTTTCACCCTCTGTAATTTACCCCTCGTGTTCGCGCCTTTCGGTCGCGCCGGAGGCGAACGCTTGACCAGTCCTTCGCCATCTCACCTCTCAATCCATTCCCTGTTACCACCCCACCTGCTTGATTTCGGTCGCCCGTGAGTTCAAACTAAGGACTTCTCAACCACCCGCGCCGTCGCCCTGCCCGAACTCCCCGGAGGACCGCACCATGCCGTCGCCTCTTGCCGCGCCGGAAGTGTTGAATCGCGAGTTTCTGGAGGTCCGATCGAAGATCCTGGAGATCGCCGCCGCGCTCGACCGGCTCGACCGGGCCGAGGGTTGCGTCGACGCCGACCCTCGCCTGGCGAAGCTGCGACAAGCCCTGGCCGTGCTCACCGCCCGCCGCGACGACCGCGCCGAACAGGTGCAGATGATCTTCTCGCTGGACTATGACGACGATTGGCGGAACAAGTTTTCCCTCGCGCCGCGAAAGTAGTGTACCGCGAAAGTAGAACACAGCCATGTATTACATCGACCCGCACATCCACATGGTATCGCGCGTCACCGACGACTACGAAACGCTGGCCAAGATGGGTTGCGTGGCCATGAGCGAGCCGGCCTTCTGGGCCGGTTTCGACCGTGGCAGCGTGGATGGCTTCCGCGACTATTTCCGCCAGCTCACCGAGTTCGAACCCAAGCGCGCCGGCTGGTACCACGTGCGGCACTTCACCTGGCTTTGCATCAACGCCAAGGAGGCCGAAAACGTCAGCCTCTCGCGGCAGGTGATCGCCATGATCCCCGAGTTCCTCGACAAGCCGGGCGTGCTCGGTATCGGCGAGATCGGCCTGAACAAGAACACGCGCAACGAGTCGATCGTGTTTCTCGAACACCTCGACCTGGCCGCCAAGACCAACGAGCAGATCCTGATTCATACCCCGCACCTGGAAGACAAGTACGCCGGAACGCGGATGATCCTCGACATGCTCTGCGACGACCGGCGGATCGAGCGCGGACGCGTGCTGGTCGATCATGTCGAGGAGCACACCATCCGGCACGTGCTCGACCGTGGCTTCTGGGCCGGCATGACGCTCTATCCGGTGAGCAAGTGTACGCCGCAACGAGCGGTGGACATGGTCGAGATGCACGGCGCCGAGCGGCTGCTGGTCAATTCGGCCGGCGACTGGGGACCATCGAAGCCGACCGCCGTGCCCGACTTTATCCTCGCCATGCGCTTGCGCGGTCATCCCGAATCGCTGATCCGCAAGATCGTCTACGAAAACCCGCTGGAGTTCTTCAGCCAGAGCCGGGGCTTTCAATTCACTCCGCCGGAACATGGGGCGAGTTTCCAGCCTGCCGTAATGAATCGCTGACAGTTCGCCTATGTCAGGTTGAAACCGCCCAGCGGAACACCCCATTGAAAAACGCAACGTAATTCAGCAGTCCATGAGGTTCATCATGATTCAGCCCTCGCAATCGTCCCTTCATCCAACCTGCCGCGCCCTCGGGATACGGCCGTGCGTCCTGGCCCTGATCATGGGGCTGTCGGCGGGCTTACCGTCGGCCTGCGCGGCCGACGACGAGGCGGGCTTCAAGCCGATTTTCAACGGGACGAAC
>DATLQY010000310.1:0-8727 GCA_035534975.1 Pirellulales bacterium | reverse complement strand
ACCTGCATAGCATTCGCGGCGCGCACGGGCTCAAAGTCGAACGGCTCCTGCAAATGAAAGAGCGCCCAAGGGTGTTTGTTCCCGTGTTGCACGACCACAACTTGCTACGGAGCCTCGATCAAGCAGGCTTCGTGACAATCGTCGAACGGGCGCAAGCGGCGTGTGACCTCTTTCATCCGGACCTGATCGTCGCATGCAGTTTCTTCGGCGCCGTAGCGTTGCGGTTGAGCTGTCCCCAGGCGAAGTTGCTGCTCTTGTCCCCGTTTTGGCGACGTAGCGCTCGGGCGATTGTGGCTGCGCTACCGATCGTCCGCCGGATGAGCCGGGTCGCGCTGAGTGGACGGTTCGTATGAATGCTCCCCTCCAATTATCTAGCTCCGGCCGGCTCCGTCATCCTTCATTGCCCACTCGACCAAATGGTGCCCATTGCGCATAGCCGCCAACTCCTGGCCCAAAGCGGTCTACCTCCGGAGCATCTGGTGGCAGTCACGTACAACGGCCACGCCGCATTCCATCGGCGCGGACTCGACGCGCACCGCATGAATTTTGCCAACGCGCTGGATCAGCTCGAGTTCTGGGTACGGCGATTGACTGCCGCAGATCGGGACAGCACCGGCGCTCCATGCGGTTCGGACGTGGACCGGATTATCCGCCCGTACCTGAACAGGGCTAAGGTGATCGAGGGTTCGCCCAGCCAGCGAAACGAAGAGATGATAACGCCGAAACGCCGCCAAAGCCGCTGGCTGGAAATCTGGGGGCAGCTCCAGGACGTCGCCGAGGGCAAGGTGGTGGCCGGCGATCCGGCCACGATCGAGGCCCGCTCGCTGGAGGAGCTGGACGGCGTCGAATGGGAGGCGAGCCGGGAAGACTTCAAGGATCAGGGCTGGCGATGAGCAGCCGGGTCACCGCCACAATGGACTTGTTTTTGACCGCCACCGACTGCCTGGCAGGCGAAATCACCGAAATTGGACGACTTGCGCGCGGTTTTTGGACGACTTATTGGACGACTTGGGCCGCCCACTCCGGCATGGCCACAAAGGACGTGTGTGCGCAAGTCATGTATCAGGAAAGGCTTGCGACGCGCGCGACATTCCCCCCTATTAGTAGATGGACGACTTGGACGACTTGAACGCCGTTTTCGACAGATTTCGTGCTCGCGGCGGAGCTCAGGAAGGATGAAGGCGGAAGGATGAAGGATGAAGCGGAGGCGCCGCGAGAGTGGGGGACTTGCCTTGATCACTGGACACTTGGGCTCAGGAAGGATGAAGGCGGAAGGATGAAGGATGAAGCGTAAGCGCCGCCCTAGCCACCTTGAATCCGCGAGCATGATCCGAGCGCAAGCGGGGAGGCTTGCCTTGAGAACTGGACACCGGTATTATTACAAATGGGGTGTATGGCGCTCTCGTGCGCGAGTGTCTGGCCGGTTAACGGTCCAGGCGGCGCACTTGAATCTCGCCGGTCGCGAAGCTGGCCAATTCGGCGGAAAGCTTCGCGGGCGCTCGCCGACGGAAACACAGAAACGCTAATGGGCGCTAATCGTCGCTGATAGAACGCGCTTTCCGATTAGTGTGGATCAGCGTTGATAAGTGTTCCGAACTCCGGAGTAAGGTGCTCAACTCGCGGTGTTCTCAGATTGCAGGACTCCCATTCGGCGGAAAGCTTCGCGGGCGCTCGCCGAGACGGCAATTGCGAGCCGTTGGATGTGCATCGTTTTCACGCAGTGTCTGCCAAAACACAGGGCACATGGGGATGGAGAGCCGAGCGATCCGTCAATGCCGGGCGTGAATGAAATATCCAAAAACTTCGATAGAATACACTTTTTCAGTCTAGATAATTATCCGCAAAATCGACCGTTCAAGACGGGGCTTTCGGTCCGCGAAGCATGCCCAAAAAACGGGCAGAGGCGCTCGGTTCGTAGATTCGACACTCCGCGCCGAAAATTGCCGGAGAGCCTTTGGCGACCAGGCTGACGGGCCCACGTCACGGAGTGCCGCGACTACGGGGATGGCCTGCATTCGGCAACGGAGAGCCAGACGGCAGGACAAGGAAGAAGGGAGGGCGAGAAGACGCCAAGTCCGCAGCCAGCAGCGAAACACCCCTGAATACCTGGACGCCTGAAGGAGAAGGGGGCTAGGAGAATCCTGTACCTGCATGGCATTCATGCCGCTCCCGCTGGCGCAGACGCGCTGGATTCAAAATCCAGGGCCTTCGACTGATTTCGCTCAAGGCTCAATATCCGCGATGTGCGTCTCAGCCCAGTCCTTCCACTTGATCAGCGCGGCCTCGCGCGCGTCGGCGTCGGCGAAGCCAAGCGTGCGGGCGTCGAAAAGCATGACGGAATTGCTTTGGACCTCGTCAACGTCAAAACCGTAGTCCCCAAGGTTCTGGCCCGTCAAATAGATCAGTGAGGCCAGTGCCACGTCGCAGATCAAGGTCTTGATCGTTTCATCTTGATCTCCGGCCGATAGTTCGGCCACTTCGGACCGGTCGGCCAGCAAGGCGCCAATCTCCGGCAAGAGTTGTTTTCCGCCGAGTCGCGCCAGGGTTTGAATGGAATACTGCCGCGATAGTTGCGGCGTGCCGTCGCCTTGCAGCAGGGAACGCGCCAGATCGATCCCTTCCTGCAAACGATAGTAAACCGCGAGGATGCAGCTTTGGTTGGCCACAGTCCAGTCGACCCATTCGCTACGGCGAACCCACGCGCCCAACAGCCGCTTGACGGTCTGCGCCTTTTCGCCCGTGGTGGCCGCGCTGTGCATCTCGCCTTGGACGCTCAGGTTATAAACGCAGGTGCCCGCCTGCGGCGAGACGGGCAACTCAGGATCGCTTGCGACGAACAGCACTGCCGCGATACTGCCCAAGGATGGCGCTTGCGACGGCTGCTCGTCGGCGTGATGGGCCGCCTGCAACTCCTCGCAACGCTCTTCGAGCAGTTCACCAGCATCGGCCGGGCTGAATTCGGCAACCTCCAGCAGGTGACGTTCGGCCTGCTGCATCGTTGCGAACAGTCGCCGCGCTGGACCGTTTTCGCCGACCAGTTCGCGGTAGCGCGACCAGCCCGCCAGGTGGTGCTCGGTTCGGCCATCGACGTCGGCGATGAACGCCTTGAGCCGCAGGTGGAAATCGAGTTCCAGCACGGTTTGAAGCAATTCACCCACCCGGTACCGCACCTCGGGATCGCGATGGCCACGTGCGGCCAAAAGACCGTCCTTGGCCGGCGCGCCGACGGCGATCAGCTCGCGCGCCGCGCGCCGCCGCGCGACGTAAGACTTCGCGCCAAGCTGCTCGATCAACTCGGCGATGCGCGCACCGCTCGCCCGCTGCGTGTCGGTGCCTTGGTCGGCCCAAGCCAAACCTCCCCAACAGCAACCCACGAGACCGCACACGAGCAATACCGTACCTCTACGCATTTGCAATGGCTCCCACACGCCCCGATGTCCCGCCTGTCTTGATTGTATCCGCGGCACCTGGCATCCGTCCAGCATACCATCGTGTCCGCGGATTCCGCCCCGAGGGAATCCGAGTGCTCCCGCTTCCTTGACAAGTAGTCACCGGCGGCTTGCGAGCGAACGCGAGGGGAGGTAGAATCGTTGCAACTGGGATTTGCGGCCGCTTGCAGCCTTCACCTCTGCTAAAGTGCCATCTAGGCCATGAGTGAACCACATCCGCCGACGGACCCGTCGAGGCAAGCAGGCTGGAGCGCATCGACGTTGGCCGTGCATGCCGGCGAGGAGCGGCAGAAACCCGGCAACTCGATCACCGACCCGATCTTCTGCGCCTCGACCTACACCTTTGCGAATACGCAATCGGTGATCGACTTCATCGAACGGAAGCTCCCCCGTGAGGAGTACGGCCGCTATGGCAACCCCAGCGAGAAAACGGCCGAACGCAAGTTGGCGGCGCTCGACGGCGGCGAGGCGGCGCTCTTGTTCTCGACCGGAATGTCCGCCATCGTCGGCTTGTTGATGGCCACGCTCAATTCGGGCGACGAGGTGATCTTCTTTGACGAGTGTTACCATCGCAGCCGCGAGTTCTGTGTCAAGCACCTTTCGCGGTTCGGCGTCGTCACGCGACAGGTCAAGGCCTGCGACTACGAGGCGCTTGCCGCCGCCGTCACGCCTAGTACCAGGCTGCTGGTAAGCGAGTCGCCCACGAACCCGCACCTGAGCATCGTCGACCTCGACCGCTTCGCCGCCGTCGGCCGCAAACACGGCGTCGAGACGCTCATCGACGCGACGCTGGGAACGCCGTACAACCTACGGCCCCTTGCGGCCGGCATTGATTACGTGCTCCACTCGGCCACGAAGTACCTGGCTGGGCACAACGACCTGTTGGCCGGCGTGATCATCGGCTCGGCCGAGAAGCTTGAACCGGTCCGAAAGCTCCGCGGCATCATGGGCGCAATCAACTCGCCCCACAACATCCATCTTCTTTTGCGCGGCCTGAAGACCTTTGGCCTGCGGATGGAGCGGCACAACGCCAATGGCCTGGCCGTTGCCCGGTTCCTCTCACGACACCCCAAGGTCGAAAAGGTCTATTACCCCGGGCTGGAATCGCACGCATATTACGAGGTCGCACGGCGGACGATGCGCGGCTTCGGCGGCGTGGTGACGTTCTTGGTCAAAGACGCCGATTGGCGGCGGACGGCCGCGGTAGTCGATGCCGTGAAGCTGCCGCGGATTGGCCCCAGCCTGGGGGGCGTCGAGTCGCTGATCGAGCAGCCCTTGGTGATGAGCTACTACGAGTGTACTCCCGACGAGCGCCGAGCGTACGGCATCGCCGACAACATGATCCGGCTGGCTTGCGGGATTGAGGATGCGGCCGATCTCATCGCCGATCTGGAGCAGGCGTTGGCGGAGGCGTGATGGGGGACGCGGAGACGTGGAGACGTGGAGACGCGGAGACTCCCCACGCTCAAGCATGGGAACGCCGCCGCGGATGATCAGCCAAAGACCAATGACGACTGACCAATGACAACTGACAACTGACAATTGACGAAAATGCACTTTCGCACTCGCGCCATTCACGTCGGCCAGGACTGCGACCCTCAGACTGGGGCCGTCGTGCCACCGTTGCACCTGGCGAGCACGTTCGTTCAACCGGGGGCCGGTGAATGGGGCGCATTCGACTATTCGCGCAGCGGCAACCCGACACGCAAGGCTTTCGAGACGACCCTGGCCTCACTCGAAGGGGGCGCCGGCGCGTTGGCGTTCGCCTCGGGCATGGCGGCCACGCACTGCGTGACGATGCTCCTCGAACAGGGCGACCACGTCGTGGCCGGCGCCGACATCTACGGCGGCACATATCGTTTGCTGCACAAAGTGGCCAACCGCACCGGAATCGGCGTATCGCTCGCCTCGACGACCGACCTCGGTGCCGTGGCGGCCGCCATCACCCCGCGCACGAGGCTGGTCTGGATCGAAAGTCCGGGCAACCCACTGATGTCGATTTGCGACATCGAGGCGTGCGCCAAGCTGGCCCACCAGCACCACTGCCTGCTGGGTTGCGACAATACGTTGGCCTCGCCCGTCTTGACTCGGCCGCTCGAATTGGGCGCCGACGTCGTGATGCACTCAGCGACGAAATACATCAGCGGCCACAGCGATGCGCTGGGCGGGGCGCTGGTCGTCAGCGACCGGGAGTTGCTCGACCGGCTCTATTTCTTGCAGAACGCCACCGGCGCCGTGATGGGGCCGCTGGAGGCGTTCCTTTGTTCGCGCGGGCTCAAGACCCTCGAGCTGCGCGTCCGCGAACAATCGCGCACGGCGCAGCGGATCGCCGAGTTTCTGGCGGGCGACCGCCGGGTTCGGCGAGTGCTTTACCCTGGTCTTGTCGACCATCCCGGCCACGAAATCGCCATGCGACAGATGGACGGCGGCTTTGGCGGCATGCTCAGCTTCGAGGTGGCGGGCGATTTCGAAGCCGCGAAACGGGTGGCGCAATCCACGAGGCTGTTCCAGTTGGCCGTCAGTCTGGGAGCGGTCGAATCGCTGATCGAGCAGCCCGCCTCGATGTCGCACGCCAGCTACGATCCGGCCGACCGCCTCGCGTCCGGCATCAGCGACGGCTTGATCCGGCTCAGCGTCGGCCTGGAGGCCTTCGACGACCTGCGCGACGATTTGGATCGGGCGCTGGGAGCCATCGTTTAGAACACACACTGCCCGGCCGAGGCAGGCTGGGAAGCCAACCCTGATCCACACTAATCGGAAAGCGGATTCTGTCAGCGAAGATTAGCCGGATTAGTGTTTCAAAAAGCCCGAGAAGAAATGAAGCCCGGCAATAACGGTGACCGAAACGCATGGCTCGCCCGTTAAACCGCCGAAGTTTCTGAGTACAATGCGGTGATGAGTGACGTCACCCAAATCCTCGCGGCGATCGAACACGGCAATCCCGCCGCGGCGGAGCAATTGTTGCCGCTGGTCTACGACGAGTTGCGGAAGCTCGCCGCGGCGCGTTTGGCTCGGGAACAGCCGGGTCAGACGCTGCAGGCGACGGCACTGGTCCATGAAGCGTATTTGCGATTGGTCGATACCGCACAAGCCGCGAAGTGGAACAGCCGAGGCCACTTTTTCGGGGCGGCCGCGGAAGCGATGCGGCGAATTCTCATCGAACAAGCCCGTCACAAACAAACGCTGAAAGCCGGTGCCGCCCGCCATCGCGGCGAACTGCCGGACGTCGCCGAGAAATCGCGCGGCGAGCCACTCGACCTCCTGGCACTGGATGAGGCGCTCCAAAAACTCGAGCGTCTTAGCCCGCGCAGGGCCGAGCTGGTGAAGCTCCGCTATTTCGCGGGGCTGACGCTGGAGCAGGCCGCGCAGGCGCTCGGCGTGGCGACGTCGACGGCCAGTGCGGATTGGGCCTACGCCAAGAGCTGGCTGCGTCTCGAGATGCAATGACACTTTTCCCGTCAAGAATCTCGAAATTGAATCGGAAGGTTTGGTAGCGAATCTCGCACTGTTCTACAGACGACGACACTCCTCCAGGGAAAGCGCCATGACTCCGTCATCGCTCATTGAGGAAGAGATTTTCAAAATCGCCTTGGAAATCGCGGCTCCTGACGCCCGAATCGCCTACATCCGGCAGGCCTGTGGGGACGACGCGGCGCTGCACCAACGGGTGGTCGCCCTGCTTGAGGTGGCGGAAGAAAATTCGAGCTTCCTCGAAAAGCCTCCCTCCGGGTGCGCCGCGACCTCGGTCGGCGAGCCGATCCGCGAACGGCCTGGCGCGCAGATCGGACCGTACACGCTGATCGAGCAGATTGGCGAAGGGGGATTTGGCGTCGTTTTCATCGCCGAGCAACAAGAGCCGATTCGCCGCACTGTGGCGCTCAAAGTGCTCAAACCCGGCATGGACACACGGCAGGTGATTCCTCGATTTGAGGCGGAACGGCAGGCGCTGGCGATGATGGACCATCCACACATCGCCAAGGTACTGGATGCCGGGACGACCGAAAGTGGGCAGCCGTTCTTTGTCATGGAACTCGTGCGAGGTGTCCCGATCACGCAATTCTGCGACGAACGGAGACTCACCCCGCGACAGCGTCTCGAACTGTTCGTCCCGGTCTGCCAGGCGACCCGTGACCAGCACGTAGAGCGAACAGCCGAGCGAGTAGATGTCGGCCCGCGCATCGACCTTGGCCGCGTCGCGGGCTTGCTCCGGCGCCATGTATGCCGGCGTGCCCATGGCAATGCCTGCCATAGTGACTTGCGTAGGCGCTGAGGGGTTGATCTTGCGCGGCGCGGAGGGCTCATCGGCCTGACGATCCGCTTCGGCCGCCCCGGGTGTCTTGACAATCCCCAGGTCGGCCACCTTGACGATGCCGTGGCGATTGAGCATCAGGTTGTCGGGCTTGATGTCGCGATGGACCATTCCCTGCTCGTGGGCCACGGCCAGGCCGCGCGCGGCTTGCAGGATGTAGCCCACCGCCACCTCGGCGTCGAGGTTCCCCTCGCGCTTGACCATGTCGCCGAGCGATTCGCCTTCGACGAATTCCATGCTGAAGAAATTCGTGTCGCGCTCGGTGCCGATGTCGTGGATCTGGACCACGTTGTGGTGAACGAGCTGGGCAGCGGCGAACGCCTCGCGCGTGAAACGAGCGACGAAGATCGGGTCACGGGCCCATTCGGGCCGCATGACCTTGACGGCCACGTTACGATCGAGTGACATTTGCCGGGCGAGATAGACCGCCCCCATGCCGCCGCGGCCCAGTTCCTTGAGCATCTGGTAGCCGCCCAGCGTGCTCGGCACGTCCATGTTCGGTGCAGCGGCTGCGCCGCCGCCCAGGTCGAATCCGGACGTCTCGTCGACCGCGGAAGCCCCTTGGCCGCCATTCGCCGTGCGGGTCGGTTTGAGTCCGGCGGAAGGGTCCGGTACGCCGGCGGCCGTGGTATGGGCCCTCGTCGCTTCAGGCTGGTCGGCACGTGTCCGAAAATCGGAAGCGGCAACGTGCGCGGCGGTGGCGTTTGGGTCCGCGGTTGGCGGCGCGACGAAGGCACCTGTGCGATCCGCGGCGCCGACCGGCGAAGGGATGCACGCGCCGATGCGCTCCGGCTCGGCGGCGGGCCGATTGCCGGCCGCGGCCAGCGTGGCTGCCGTGCTTCCGCCCTCACCGGCCAACGCGCTGGCAACCGGCTGCGCATCGGGGTCGTTGGGCACGACGAGCAGGAATTTCGTCGAGCACTTGGGGCACTTGGGAGTGTAGCGACCTGGTTTGGCTTCCTTGAAACT